>NZ_NHSG01000155.1:0-15494 GCF_020024005.1 Streptomyces purpurogeneiscleroticus | reverse complement strand
CCTCGCAGACCGTGCTGCGGGACGCGGACGTCGTCATCGGCGGGCCGCGCCAACTCGCCCTGCTGCCCGCGGAGTGCGCGGGGCGGCGGGTGGCCTGGCCGTCGCCGCTGCGGCCCGCCGTGCCCGGGCTGCTCGCGGCGCACGCCGGGCGGAAGGTCGCGGTGCTGGCCAGCGGCGATCCCATGTTCTACGGCATCGGACGGACGCTCACCGAAGTGCTCGGCGACGGGGCGGTCGGCACCGACGCGCTGCGCATCATGCCGCACCCCTCCTCCGTCTCCTACGCCTGCGCCCGGCTCGGCTGGCCGGTGGAGGAGACCGAGGTGGTCACGCTCGTCGGGCGACCGGCGGCGCAGCTGTCCGCCGCCCTGCACGACGGCCGGCGGCTGCTCGTCCTCAGCGCGGGCCCCGGTACCCCCGCCGAGGTCGCCCGGCTGCTGGAAGAACAGGGCTTCGGGCCCAGCGGGATGCGGGTGCTCGAACAGCTCGGCGGCGAGCGGGAGCGCGTCCTGACCGGTACCGCCGAGGACTGGCCGCACCCGCCCGGGGACGCGCTGAACATCATCGCCCTGGACTGCCGCCGCGCCCCGGATGCGCTGCGGCTGGGGGCGGTACCAGGGCTGCCCGACGACGCGTACGAACACGACGGGCAGCTGACCAAGCGTCACGTCCGCGCCGCCACTCTCGGGGCGCTCGCGCCGGCCCCGGGCGAGCTGATGTGGGACATCGGTGGCGGCTCCGGTTCGATCGCCATCGAGTGGATGCGGACCCACCGCTCCTGCCGCGCCGTCTGCGTCGAGCGCGACCCCGTACGGGCCGAGCGCATCGGGCGCAACGCCGACCGGCTCGGCGTACCGGCCCTGCAGGTCGTCACCGGCCCGGCCCCGGACGCCCTGACCGGCCTGCCGGTACCGGACGCGGTCTTCATCGGCGGCGGGCTGACCAGCCCCGGGCTGCTCGCGGCCTGCTGGGACGCGCTGCCGCCCGGCGGCCGGCTGGTGGCCAACACAGTGACGCTGGAGTCCGAGGCGCTGCTCGCGGACTGGTACCGGAAGCACGGCGGCGAGCTGGTACGGCTGGCCGTGGCACACGCCGTACCGGTGGGCGGCTTCACCGGGTGGCGGCAGGCCATGCCGGTCACCCAGTGGGCCGTGCGCAAGGACCCCCGAAGCGACGGCCGTTCTCAGGACGACGGCCGCCCCGAAGGCACCGACGACTACGACGCACCCTCAGGAGACGACAGATGACCGTGTACTTCATCGGCGCGGGCCCCGGCGCCGCCGACCTGATCACGGTGCGCGGTGCCCGGACGCTCGCCGCCTGCCAGGTCTGCCTGTACGCGGGCAGCCTCGTGCCCCAGGAACTGCTCGCCGAATGCCCGCCGGACGCCCGGCTGGTGGACACCGCGCAGCTGAACCTCGACGAGATCACCGCGGAGGTGCTCCGCGCGCACGAGGCCGGGCACGACGTGGCGCGGCTGCACTCCGGCGACCCGTCGGTCTTCTCCGCGGTCGCCGAGCAGATGCGGCGGCTGGACGCCGCAGGTGTGCCCTACGAGGTGGTGCCCGGCGTCCCGGCGTTCGCTGCGGCCGCCGCGGCGCTCAAGCGGGAGCTGACCGTGCCCACGGTCGGCCAGACGGTCATCCTCACCCGTATCGCGCAGCAGGCGACCGCGATGCCCGAGGGCGAGGACCTCGCCACCCTGGGGCGCAGCGGTGCCCTTCTGGTGCTGCACCTCGCCGCCCGGTATGCGGACCGGGTCGTCGAAGAGCTGCTGCCGCACTACGGGGCGGACTGCCCGGCCGCGGTCGTCGCGATGGCCAGCCGGCCCGACGAGCTCGTGCTGCGCGGCACCTTGGAGGACATCGCGGACCAGGTGAAGGCGGCGGGCATCGTCCGTACGGCCGTCATCATCGTCGGCCGCACGCTGGGCGCCGAGCAGTTCCGGGACAGCCACCTGTACTCGGCGGAGCGCGACCGCCACGTGTGCTGAGCCTGCCGGGCCGGGGCCGGCCCGGAGGAGCGAGCTCAGCGCACCGTACTGCGCCCCACCACGTTGCCCGCGCGGTCGATGCAGATGACGTCGACCGCTACGGGGGCGCCGCGCAGCACTTCCAGGGCCTGATCGCGGGCGGTGGCCGCGACCAGGTCGCCCAGCGGGACCCCGGCGGCCGCGCACAGCTGGAGCGCGGCGAGGCCGGTGTTGGCGGCCGCCACCTCCGCGGCCAGCGCCTCGTCCGCGCCGCCCTGCCGGGCCAGCTCGGCGAGGAAGCCCTTGTCGACCTGGGAGCGCGCGGAGTGCAGGTCCAGGTGGCCCGCGGCCAGCTTGGAGAGCTTGGCGAAGCCGCCGCAGATCGTGAGCCGCTCGACCGGGTGCCGGCGGATGTACTTCAGTACCGCGCCCGCGAAGTCGCCCATGTCGAGGAGGGCGTCCTCGGGCAGGCCGTACTCGGCCACCACCGTCTTCTCGGACGTCGAGCCGGTGCACCCGGCCACGTGCGTACGGCCGGCCGCCCTGGCCACGTCCACGCCGCGCCGGATCGAGTCGATCCAGGCCGAGCACGAGTACGGCACGACGATGCCGGTCGTCCCGAGGATGGACAGGCCGCCCAGGATGCCGAGCCGCGGGTTCCAGGTGGAGCGGGCGATCTCCTCACCGTGGTCGACCGACACGGTGAGCTCGACGTCCGCCTCGCCGCCCCCGTGGAGCGCGGCGACCTGCGCCAGGTGGTCGCGCATCATCTGGCGCGGTACCGGGTTGATGGCCGGCTCGCCGACGTCGAGGGGGAGGCCGGGGCGGGTCACCGTGCCCACGCCCGGTCCGGCCTTGAAGACCACGCCGGAGCCGGGCGGCAGGGCGCGTGCGGTGACGCGGACCAGCGCGCCGTGCGTGACGTCGGGGTCGTCGCCCGCGTCCTTGACCACGCCCGCCGTCGCGCGCCTGCCCGACGGCTCGCCAGGTGCCTTCCCGGGCCCGTCCTCGGCCAGCTCCTCCACCGCGAGCGCGAACGCCGGGGTCTGCCCCTTGGGCAGCGTGATCGTCACCGGGTCGGGAAAGTCGCCGGTCAGCAGCGCGGTGTACGCGGCGGTGGCCGCCGCGGTCGCGCAGGCGCCGGTCGTCCAGCCGGGCCGCAGACCGGTGTGCTTGAGTTGGGCGCTGCGCCCGCCACTCGCCTCACTCATGGAAGGTCCCGATGCACGCCGCGACGCACGTACTGATACTCGGCGGGACGACGGAGGCCCGCCGGCTCGCCGCGGCGCTGACCGAGGGCCCGGCGGCCGGCGGCGTACGCGTGACGACCTCCCTAGCGGGCCGTGTCGCCCGCCCCGTACTGCCGCCGGGCGAGGTCCGCATCGGCGGCTTCGGGGGTGCGCAGGGGCTGGCCCAGTGGCTGCGCGCGCACCAGGTGGACGTGCTCATCGACGCCACCCATCCTTTCGCCGGAACGATCAGTTTCAACGCGGCGACGGCCGCAGGCATGGCCCATGTTCCCCTGCTGGCGCTGCGCCGGCCCGGCTGGGTCCCCGGGGACGGCGACGACTGGCACTCGGCCGGGTCGCTCCAGGAGGCCGCCGCGCTCCTCCCGGAGCTGGGTCGGAGGGTCTTCCTCACCACGGGCCGGATGGGCCTGGCGGCCTTCGCGGACCTCGCGGACCTGTGGTTCCTCATGCGGTCCGTGGACGCGCCCGAGGGGCCGTGCCCGCCGCACATGGAGGTGCTGCTCGACCGCGGTCCGTTCACCCTCGAGGGTGAGCGGGCGCTGCTGCGTGAGCACCGGATCGACGTCGTGGTCACGAAGGACAGCGGGGGAGCGGCCACCGCGCCCAAGCTCACGGCCGCCCGCGAGGCCGGCGTCCCGGTGGTCGTCGTCCGTCGCCCGGCGGCCCCGGCCGGCGTCCCCGTCGCGGACGGCCCGGAACAGGCCGTCCGCTGGCTGGCGGAGCACGTGGGCGGTGCCTTCCACGCGGCCCTGGAGGGCTGAGGCGGCCTCCCGGCCCAGGTGCTGCGTCCCTCAGTCCTCCGGGTACCGCCGCGGCGTCCAGACGATCTGCTCGCCGTTCTCGCGCCGTACGGTCTGCGTCTGCGAGGAGCCGACGATCAGGAGGGTCCGCATGTCGACCTCGGCCGGCTCCAGGTCGGCCAGCCGTACGACGCGGACGCTCTCCTCCGGGCCGCCGATGTCGCGGCCCAGAATGACCGGCGTGTCCGGCGCGCGGTGTTCCAGGAGCAGCTCGCGGGCCTTGCCGACCTGCCACGTACGGCTGCGCGAACCGGGGTTGTACAGGGCGAGCACCAGGTCGGCGGCGGCCGCCGCGCGCAGCCGCTCGGCGATCACCTCCCACGGCTTGAGCCGGTCCGAGAGGGAGATCGTGGCGTAGTCGTGGCCGAGCGGGGCGCCCGCGCGGGCGGCGGCCGCGTTGGCCGCGGTCACGCCTGGCAGCACCCGTACGGGCACGTCCGCGTACGCCTCCTGCGCCGCCACCTCCAGGACGGCGGTGGCCATCGCGAAGACACCGGGGTCGCCGCCGGAGACCACGGCGACGCGCCGTCCCCGCCGCGCCAGGTCCAGCGCGAACTCGGCGCGCTCGGACTCGACCTTGTTGTCCGAGCCGTGCCGCTCCTGGCCCGCCCGTACCGGCACCCGGTCCAGGTAAGTCGTGTAGCCGACCAGGTCGGTGGCGTTGTCGAGGGCCCCGCGCGACTCCGGCGTCAGCCAGGGAGCGCCGGCAGGCCCGGTGCCGACGACCGTCACCTCGCCGGTCTCCGGGACCGCGGGCCCGGTGTCCACCCGCGACGGCAGCACGGCCACGGAGAAGTACGGCACCGACTCCGGGTCCACGTCCGCCAGTGCCGCCGTGCGCTCGCCGTCCATGTACGCCCGCTCCACGTACCGCGCGTCCGCCAGCCGGCCCGTACGCTCCAGGGCGCGGCGCACGGTCGGGAACGTACGGCCGAGCTTCATCACCACTGCCGAGTCGGCGGCGGCCAGTCGGGCCGTCAGCTGGTCCTCGGGCAGCGTGCCCGGCACGATCGTCAGCGTCTCCTCGGCCTCGACGAGCGGCTCACCGAGCCGGGCCGCGGCCGCGCTGACCGAGGTGATCCCGGGGACCACCTCGGTGGGGTAGCGGTGCGCGAGCCGCTTGTGCATGTGCTGGTACGAGCCGTAGAAGAGCGGGTCGCCCTCGGCGAGTACGGCGACCGTGCGGCCCGCGTCGAGGTGCGCCGCCAGCCGGGCCGCGGCCTCCTCGTAGAAGTCGTTCAGCGCGCCCCGGTAGCCGCCGGGGTGGTCCGTCGTCTCGACCGTCACCGGGTAGCGCAGCAGCTCCTCGATGTGGTCGGGCCGCAGGTGCGGCTCGGCGATCGCGCGGGCGCGGGACCGGCCGTGCCGGGCGCTGTGGTACGCCACCACGTCCGCCTCCGCGATGGCCTCGACGGCCCGCAGGGTCATCAGGGACGGGTCGCCGGGGCCCAGCCCGACTCCGTACAGCTTCCCGGTGTTCCCGGCGCTCTGAGGGCTCGTGGAGCCGCCGCTCTCCGTGCTCATTCCGCGGTGCTCGCAATCGCATTGACGGCGGACGCGGCCATCGCGCTGCCGCCGCGACGGCCCCGCACCACCAGGTAGTCCAGGCCCAGCGTGTTCGCCGCGAGGGCGTCCTTCGACTCGGCCGCGCCGATGAAGCCCACCGGTATGCCGAGGACGGCCGCCGGGCGCGGCGCGCCCTCCGCGACCATCTCCAGCAGGCGGAACAGGGCGGTCGGCGCGTTGCCCACGGCCACCACCGAGCCCTCCAGCAGGCCCCGGTCGCGCCACAGCTCCAGCGCGGCGGCGCTGCGCGTGGTGCCCAGCTTCTCGGCCAGTTCGGGCACGCCCGGCTCCGAGAGGGTGCACACCACGGCGTTGTCGGCGGGCAGCCGCTTGCGGGTGACGCCGCTGGCGACCATCTGCGCGTCGCACAGCACCGGTGCGCCCGCCTCCAGCGCGGTACGGGCGCGGCCGATCACCTCCGGGCTGAAGGCGAGGTCGCGGACGAGATCGGTCATGCCGCAGGCGTGGATCATGCGGACCGCGACCTGGGAGACGTCCGCGGGCAGCCCCGCGAGGTCCGCCTCCGCGCGGATGGTGGCAAAGGACTGGCGGTAGATCTCCGCCCCGTCCTTCTCGTAGTCGAACACGGTGCTCTCGCTCATCTCGTCGCCGTCACGTCTGGTGATCCGTTCACGTGTGAAGACTCGTTCATATCCCGGGCGTCGTTCACGACAGTACGCAGGGCTTCCCCGCCCGGCGGTACCCGGTACCCGTCGACCTCGTAGCCCTCGGGGGTGGCGACCACGTCCACCCACTCGCCCTGCGGGTGGCCGCAGCGGCGCGCGCAGCCCGACCAGTACACGGGCAGCCCGCCGCCCGTACCGAGCGCGGTGGCGGCATCGGCCCGTACGTCCGCAAGGGACTTGGCGCAGCCAGGGCGGCCGATGCAGGCGCCGACGCCGTGCCAGGGGGAGGCGGGGTCGGTGATCAGGCCGGCCGCCGCCAGGTCGCGCAGCCGTGCCTCGGCGGCCGCGCGGTCCAGCCCGGGGACGACCGCGCCGCGCCACGGGGTGAGCCGTATCTCATCGGCACCGTCCGTGCGGGCCACGTCGGTCAGCAGTCCCCACTGTGCGGCGGTCAGCGTTCCCAGGGGGGCGAGGACGGACAGCGCCCGATGGCCGTCGGGGCCGTCGACGATCCCGGGTGCGGGCACCGCCCCCGTAGGCAGCGAGGCCCCCGCCGCATACGTGCAGGGAATGCCCGCCTTCTCCAGCCGCCGTGCCGTCCCGCGTACCAACTCCTCGGTACCGTCCGGCAGATCACGCACCCGCCACGTGCGGGACCCGACCGCGGCCGCCGTCTCCAGGAACACCTCGGCCGCCGCCAGCGCGGCCCGAGGGGCGTCGTCGCCGCGCACCCGAAGGGCACCGGCCGCGCCCCCGATGTACAGCAGCGCACCACCAGAAACAGTGCCCGCCGCATCAGAGGCAGCGCTCTCCGCAGCACCACCAGAAGCAGCGCCCGCAGCACCAGAGGTACCGCCCCCCGCAGCCCCCGAGGCGATCAATGTCACATCCGCGCCCAGCGAAGCGACATCCCCGCGCCCGTCGTCCAGCGCGAACAGGAAGCGTCCGGAGAGCGCGGTCGCAGCCTCGCTCGCGCACAACAGCCCGTCCAGGGCGCGCAACCAGGGGCGTACGTCCGTGTGTCCGGCACCGTCGAGGCCGGACAGCGGCGAGGCGACGATGTTCCGTACCCGCTCATGGCGGTACGAGGGCAGCAGTCCGGCCGCGTCGAGCAGGCCCGCCAGGGCCGCGCCGCAGTCACCGTCCAGGCCACGCAATTGCACATTCCCGCGCGAGGTGAGGTGCAGCGCACCATCCCCGAGGCGGACCGCCGCGTCGGCCAGCGCGGCCGCCTGAGCGGCGGTCAGTACGCCGCCGGGCACCCGGACGCGAGCCAGCGCACCATCGTCCGCCATGTGCAGCCGCAAAGTGCCCGGGCAGGCGTCGAGACGAACCGGTATGGGGGGTTCGTCCCGAGGTGGAGGGTTGGTCGCCGTGGGCATGGCGGCGAGCATACCGATCCCGTCCCGGGCGTCCGCCCCACGCTCGGGGAGCGGCCCTTACTATGCTCACGGCGGGCCATCCGGTCCGTCACCATCGCCGGCGACGGCGACAGGGGAGGAAGCCCGGTGCGAATCCGGCGCGGTCCCGCCACTGTGAGCCCGGCCCCAGCGGCCGGGTGAGCCAGGAACTCCCTTTCCTCCGCTCTCGGCCCGCCCGAGCAGGGGAAATCCATTCCGACACCGCCCGGGGCGCGGACCCCGAGGAAGGCCCGACGCCGCATGCTGCCCACGCCCGGGAACACCACCCCGCAGTCCGGGGAGACCCTCCCGCAGCCCGAGGAGACCGCCCCGCAGTCCGCGGAGACCCGCCGGATCCTGCTCCTGTCGACCTCCGACACCGATCTGCTCAGCGCCCGCGCGGCGAGCGGCCCCGTCGGCTACCGCTTCGCCAACCCGTCCCGGCTGGACCTCGACGAGCTGCCCGCCCTGCTCGACGGCTGCGACCTGGTCGTCGTACGCCTCCTCGGCGGCATCCGCGCCTGGCAGGAGGGCCTGGACCAGCTGCTCGCCGACGGCCGCCCGGTCGTCGTGCTCACCGGCGAACAGGCCCCCGACGCCCAGCTGATGGCCGCCTCCACCGTCCCGGTCGGCATCGCCGCCGAGGCGCACGCGTACCTCGCGCACGGCGGCCCGGCCAATCTGGAGCAGCTGGCCCGCTTCCTCTCCGACACCGTGCTGCTGACCGGCCACGGCTTCGAGCCGCCGGCCGCCGCGCCCTCCTGGGGCCCGCTGGAGCGCAGCCCCCGTAAGGACATCGACGGGCCCACGGTTGCGGTGCTCTACTACCGCGCCCACCACATGAGCGGGAACACTGCCTTCGTGGACGCGCTGTGCGGCGCCATCGAGGACGCGGGCGCCCGCCCGATGCCGCTGTACGTCGCCTCCCTGCGCGCCCCCGAGCCCGAGCTGATCGACGCCCTGCGCGCCGCCGACGCGATCGTCACCACCGTCCTCGCGGCGGGCGGCATCAAGCCCGCCGCGGCCTCGGCCGGCGGCGACGACGAGTCCTGGGACGCGGGCGCGCTCGCAGCCCTGAACGTACCGATCCTCCAGGCGCTCTGCCTGACCGGCTCGCGCGCCGACTGGGAAGAGAACGACGAGGGCGTCTCGCCGCTGGACGCGGCCAGCCAGATCGCCGTGCCCGAGTTCGACGGCCGCCTGATCACCGTGCCGTTCTCCTTCAAGGAGATCGATGAGGACGGCCTCCCGGCGTACGTCGCCGACCCCGAGCGCGCGGCGCGCGTCGCCGGCATCGCCGTACGTCACGCCCGGCTGCGCCACATCGCGCCCGCCGATAAGCGTGTGGCGCTCGTACTCTCCGCATACCCGACCAAGCACTCCCGTATCGGCAACGCGGTCGGCCTGGACACGCCCGCTTCCGCCGTCGAGCTGCTGCGCCGTCTCCGCGAGGAGGGGTACGACTTCGGGCCCGAGGAGGAGATCCCCGGTCTGGTCTCCGGCGACGGCGACGAGCTGATCCGCGCGCTCATCGAGGCCGGCGGCCACGACCAGGACTGGCTCACCGAGGAGCAGCTGGCCCGCAACCCCGTCCGCATCCCGGCCGCCGACTACAAGCGCTGGTACGCGACCCTCCCCGCCGAGCTGCGCAAGTCCGTCGAGGAGCACTGGGGCCCGGCGCCCGGCGAGATGTTCCTCGACCGCAGCCGCGTGGGCCAGGGCGGCGACCCCGAGGGTGACATCGTGCTCGCGGCCCTGCGCCGCGGCAATCTGCTGATCCTTATCCAGCCGCCGCGCGGCTTCGGCGAGAACCCGATCGCGATCTACCACGACCCCGATCTGCCGCCCTCGCACCACTACTTGGCGGCCTACCGCTGGATCGCCGCCGCTGCCGAGGACGGCGGCTTCGGCGCCGACGCCATGATCCACCTGGGCAAGCACGGCAACCTGGAGTGGCTGCCCGGCAAGAACGCGGGCCTCTCCGCCGCCTGCGGCCCGGACGCGGCCCTCGGCGACCTGCCCCTCATCTACCCGTTCCTGGTCAACGACCCGGGCGAGGGCACCCAGGCCAAGCGCCGCGTCCACGCCACCCTCGTCGACCACCTCGTCCCGCCGATGGCCCGCGCCGACTCCTACGGCGACATCGCGCGCCTGGAGCAGCTGCTCGACGAGTACGCGCAGATCTCCTCCATGGACCCGGCGAAGCTGCCCGCCATCCGTGCGCAGATCTGGACCCTCATCCAGGCCGCCAGGCTCGACCACGACCTCGGCCTGGAGGACCGCCCCGACGACGACGGCTTCGACGACTTCCTGCTGCACGTCGACGGCTGGCTGTGCGAGGTCAAGGACGCCCAGATCCGCGACGGCCTGCACGTACTGGGCGGCGCACCGACCGGCGCCCCGCGCGTCGACCTGGTCCTCGCGATCCTCCGCGCCCGCCAGATCTGGGGCGGTACCTCCGCCCTGCCCGGCCTGCGCGAGGCGCTCGGCCTGGACGAGTCGGCGGCGACCCGTACGACCGCGGACGCGGCCGAGGAGCAGGCGCGCGCCCTGGTCCAGGCGATGGAGGACGCGGACTGGGCCCCCGAGGCCGTGGCGTCCGTCGCCGAGGGCCACTCGCAGCAGGTCGCCGACATCCTCGACTTCGCCGCCCGCGAGGTCGTCCCGCGCCTGGCCGGTACGACGGCCGAGCTGGATCACGTCGTGCACGCGCTCAAGGGCGGCTTCGTACCGGCAGGCCCCTCCGGCTCCCCCCTGCGCGGCCTGGTCAACGTCCTGCCGACCGGCCGCAACTTCTACTCCGTCGACCCGAAGGCCGTCCCGTCCCGCCTCGCGTGGGAGACCGGCCAGGCCCTCGCCGACTCGCTCCTGGAGCGGTACAAGACCGACAACGGCGACTGGCCCACCTCCGTCGGCCTGTCCCTGTGGGGTACGAGCGCCATGCGCACGGCCGGTGACGACGTCGCCGAGGCCCTCGCGCTGCTCGGCGTCCGCCCCGTCTGGGACGACGCCTCGCGCCGCGTGACCGGCCTGGAGCCGATCCCGCTGGACGAGCTGGGCCGCCCCCGCATCGACGTCACGCTGCGCATCTCCGGTTTCTTCCGGGATGCCTTCCCGCACACCATCGGCCTGCTGGACGACGCGGTCCGCCTGGTCGCCGGACTCGACGAGCCCGCCGACCGGAACTACGTACGCGCCCACGCCCAGGCCGACCTCGCCGAGCACGGTGACGAGCGCCGCGCCACCACCCGTATCTTCGGCTCCCGCCCCGGTACGTACGGCGCGGGCCTGCTCCAGCTCATCGACTCCCGCGACTGGCGCACCGACGCCGACCTCGCGGAGGTCTACACGGTGTGGGGCGGCTACGCGTACGGCCGCGGCCTGGACGGCTGTTCGGCCCGCGAGGAGATGGAGACGGCCTACAAGCGCATCGCCGTCGCCGCGAAGAACACCGACACCCGCGAGCACGACATCGCGGACTCGGACGACTACTTCCAGTACCACGGCGGCATGGTGGCCACCGTACGGGCGCTGCGGGGCACCGCCCCCGAGGCGTACATCGGCGACTCCACCCGCCCTGAGACGGTGCGCACGCGCACCCTCGTGGAGGAGACCTCGCGCGTCTTCAGGGCGCGCGTCGTGAACCCCAAGTGGATCGAGGCGATGCGCCGCCACGGCTACAAGGGCGCGTTCGAACTCGCCGCGACGGTCGACTACCTCTTCGGGTACGACGCCACGACCGGCGTGGTAGCCGACTGGATGTACGACAAGCTCACGCAGGCGTACGTGCTGGACCCGGAGAACCGCGCGTTCCTCCAGGAAGCCAACCCCTGGGCCCTGCACGGCATCGCCGAGCGCCTCCTGGAAGCGGAGTCGCGCGGCATGTGGGCCGAGCCCGACCCGGCCGCCATCGAGGCACTCCGCGAAATCTTCCTGGAGACGGAGGGCGAACTGGAGGGCGAGGGCTGAGACGGCCCCGCAGCGCCGCCAGGGCGCGGCGGAACCCACGCCGCGCCCTGCCCCCCTCCCCGCTCCCGTCGCGCTCTCCTGGGACACGACGGATGGAGCCGTCGCGTTCACCGGCGGGGCAGAGGATGAGGACGAGGTCGTCGGCCAGCGGACCGGCCGTGTGTACGGTCACCATGCCGTACAGGGCGTCGAGCACGTCGGAAGGCGAGACCGCGGTCAGCGCGCGTCGCCGACCCGCTCGAGCAGGGGAAAGGCGGAGCCGTTCGCGTCGCGTCCTCGCTCAGCCCGTCGGCGGAGAACAGCAGCCGATCACCGGTCTGCAGGAAGACCCGCTGCGGCCGGGAGCCCCAACGGGGGCGCGGGCTACGGCGGTTCCAGCAGCCTGATCTGTTTCCCCACCCGCACGGGGGTGGGGTGGCCCGACACGACGACCGCCGCAGCGCCGCCACGCGCCCGCCTGCTTCGTACGCCTCGCGGACGGGCGGGCTCACGGCCACGGTCATGCACCGCACCCACGCAAAAGACCACCGAGAGGATCCGCTGATGAACCGTTCCAAGGCGAGCGGGAAGACGATAGCCAAGCAGGTCGCCGCGCTCGTAGTCATCCTCGGATTCTTCGCACTGTCGCTGTGGCTCGGTGACGACCTGTGGGACCTGGCCGCACACTCGACGGCGACCGACATCGCATTCGGCGTCGCCGTCGGCGCGCTGCTCCCGATCACGTTCACGGCCGCCAAGCGCTCCTTCCGCCGTTTCCACTCGGCCGGGAGCGAGCGCTCGTCCCGATGGGCCGTGGCCGGCATCGCGTACGCGGCCGTGGCCGTGGTGAGCGCGCTGGCCGTCGCCCGCTCGATCCCTGGGCGAAAGAGCTCCTCGAAGCCCTGCCTCAACGAGTGGGAACCCTGCTGGGTGAACCACCACCATCCGGGGGCCTTCCTGGTGACACTCGGCAGCTTGGCCGCGACGGCGGCCATCATGACCTGGGGGCCTAGCTGGATGTCTAAGCTGCGCGGCCAGTTCGGCCGGTTCCGCCGGTAGCCGCCGAGGTCGGCGCAGTGTGGACGGGATGTGTCCGGAACCGCCAGGAGATCGCACGGTCTTCCCTGCGAATCTCGAGATCCCCGACAGCATCGACTCTGAGAGCGCCCAACGAGCTACCGCTCAAACTTCGGTGTCACACACTCAAGGACTCAAGGCTCGATGGCACAGGCCAGCCATCCCTCGCCATGATTCCCGCTCTCATCCAGATGAAGCGGGACGTGGCGCGCTGGTACGTGCGTTACGCGCCGGGAGTTGTCGGCAAGTCCACCGTGCTCGACAAGTGCCTGAATGCTGAGCTGCGGGACCACCCCGTGGTCCGCCAGGCCCGGAACCGCGTCGGCGCCCCTCACTTCGGGGCGAACATCGGCTACTACAGCCTGTTCGCCTTACACCTCGTGGGAGAGAGCGGCAAGGTGGTGTCCATCGAGGCATACCCGAGGTTCCACAGCGTCCTCGTGGACCAGGCCGAGGCCAACAACCGCACCAACCTGCGCGCTGTCAACGCCGCGATTTCCGATAGGGACGACGTACTGACCTTCGTCCTCGCGAGCTCGCGCAACATGGAGGCGAACAGCATCGTCCCGTACGCCAGCGAAGCGAAGTCCACGTTCGAGGCGCAAGCCCGGCGCCTTCCCGACGTGTTGACGGCGGAGGGGATCGCCAAGGCCCGAGTGATCAAGGTCGACGTCGAGGGCGCCGAAGGGGCCGCCGTACGCGGCCTGGAACCCGTCCTGGACCAGCTGCGCCCTGATGTCGAGCTGGCCATAGAGGTCACGCCGCACCGAATGACTGAGCTCGGGCACTCCGCCGAAGAGCAGCCGGAGACGTTCATGAAGCGCGGCTTCAACGTGTACCGGCCGGCCAACGACTACGCGGCCGGCAGCTTCTCCGCCGCTCTGCACCGCGGCGCCCAGACGCCGATCCGCTGGCGCGGCCAGGTCACCGACGAGAGCGAGCTGATCTTCTCTCGGGTGGATGCGGAAGAACTGCGGTGAGGTCGGTGCGCCATCGTCTCGGTGAGTAATTACTTCATTTATCAATCAACCGCCCAGTTGGTCATCGTCTGATTACGGTTGCCCTTGAAGATCAAGATCACGTACGCTCCTCGCGACTAGTTTCAATCGGGGAGATAATAATGAAGCGCGCCGTAAGGAGCTTTGCTCTTGGTGTCGCCGTTGTGGCAACCATCCTCGCAGGAATGCCCGCAGCAGAGGCTCAGACCACCTCGGCTGCCGCAATGGGGCAAATAACTTGCAAGGTAAACCCTAACCGGCCTCACGAATCCCATGGTAAGCCTGGGTGGATTGTGGGTAAGTCTCAGTACTGGTGCACTGCGGGTATTGACTCACTCGTAAACACCGTGAAGCTGCAGAAGAAGGTCAAGGGTAAATGGGTCACTGCCGCGAAGAGTAAGTCTGAAAGCGTAAAGAACCCCAAGGGGAACAAGAAGTACCGCAACCAGACCAGGAACTACAAGTGCCGCAAGGGTACGTTCCGGACGGCCAGCCGCGGTCACGGCGTGTACAAGGGGGTTCCCTCCAAGTCGATGCACTGGCAGTACAGCAAGGCTGTCAAGAACCCTTGCTGAGAACCCGGTGATTGAACGCGGACGGTCCTCGCCCGAGCTTCTTGGGTGAGGACCGTCGCGTTCCTCGAGCCGCTAAGGTGCGGCTCAGGATATGTTTATTGAAGGGAAGCGCATGCGTGACGATGTTGTAGCGATCATCCGTTCTTTCGGACAGAGCGGCAAGGTCATTTTTCGTGAGCTCGATGAGCACACCTGGATTCTGGTGCCGACGGAAACCGGGTGCCCTATCGTGTTTGATGATCTCGGGGATTCCTTGGTCATGAGGACTGGGATCGATGTCCGTGTCACCATGGATTATGAGCTTGAGACATCGCGTGACGCCCTGCCTGAGGTTATTGAGGCGTTGACCAATGGGCAGACGGCAGAGCGGTTTGAGGCCACATACCGGAACCGGCTGGCTCCTTCCGGGTACAAGATTGAGTACCCGAGTGGAAGCCAGATGGAGTCAGGGGAACGCCAGGGGCGAGAGTACTCTGTTCGCCTGCCGACATGGAATGCTGAGTAATTTCTGTTCCGAATGACGCGCGGTGCTGCTGTTCAGCTTGCGTCGGCTGAACGGTAAGGGCGACAAGCCCGGTAAGTGGGCTGGCCTCTGGGGCCTTCTGAAGGTGGTCGCTTTGCCGACGAGCATGTCGTCCGCGTCGAGGACCTTGATGTACTCGCCCTTCGCGCGCGAGAGCGCGAGAGTACGGGCCATCGCGGCGCGACCATGGCGGCCCTGGCCGAAGCTGATGTGTGGGTCATCGGAGACATGCGGGCGAACCTCGTCCGTCTCTCCGTCTCTCCGTCCTCCTGGATCACCCACTGCCAGTCCCGCGAAGTGCTTCGCCGACGCCTACAAGTCGCTGACGGGGCAGGAGCTGCCCGGCGGCGTCGAGTGGCAGCTCTACGAGCTCGACACGGGGGTGTTCGAGCGCTGCCCTCCGAAGGGCGACAGCTACCGCACGCCGTGGCCGAGGAGACGAAAGCGCGGGGCTTGGAAGTCGTCACCGCACTTGGCTCCACTCGCAGTGGGGGAGCGGTGGATCAGGCGGCCCATTGACGCAGGAATGGCTTCGCCACATGGTTGTTCACGCCGGTCGCCTCCAGCTGGTATCCGAAGGAGGCGCCGCAGGAGGCACGGCCTGTGCCGTTGCTCTGCGATCCTTGGCCGGGGTGTGGGTCATCGGAGACATGCGGGCGAACCTCGTCCGTCTCTCCGTCTCTCCGTCCTCCTGGATCACCCACTGCCAGTCCCGCGAAGTGCTTCGCCGACGCCTACAAGTCGCTGACGGGGCAGGAG
>NZ_NHSG01000154.1:0-15805 GCF_020024005.1 Streptomyces purpurogeneiscleroticus | reverse complement strand
ATCCCCGTACTCCTCCCCCACGCCCCAACGCGTCTGCCGATATCGCGCGTTGTCGTCCAGCGTTACCTTTCCGTCCAGTGCCACGATCGCCCCATCGGCCGTCCGCACCAGCGGATTGACCTCGACGAGCAGGGCGTCCTCGGCGACCATGACCTGCCACAGGGCGCGCAGAGTCGGTACCACGTCGGCCGGCAGATCCGCCGCGGCCGCGATCCGGCGAGCGACCGCCTCCGTTACGCCCTCCTCCGGGTCGACGGGTATGCGGGCCACCGCGTCCGGGCGCGCGGCGGCGACGTCCTCGATCTCCATGCCGCCCTCGGCGGACGCGATGGCCAGGAACGTTCCGCCGGCCCGGTCGAGTACGTACGAGACATAGAACTCCGCGGCCACCGCCACCGGTTGCGCCAGCATCACCGCTCGCGTCACATGTCCCTTGATGTCCATCCCGAGGATCTGGCGTGCCGTCAGCTCCGCCGCGGCCGGATCCGCGGCCATCTTCACGCCGCCCGCCTTGCCCCTGCCGCCCGTCTTGACCTGGGCCTTGACGACCACTCGGCCGCCTAGTCGGGCGGCGGCCGCGCGGGCCTCGGCGGCGGTGCGGACCACCTCGGCCGGTGGCACCGAAACGCCGTAGGAGTCGAAGAGTTCTCGTGCTTGGTGTTCGAACAGGTCCATGCCCGCTCCTTGTGTCGATCGGAGGATCGATCTCTGCACGCCCCCTGGACATCGATCAGCCGATGCGGGATAACAAGGTTCATACAGTATTCGTCGACTGTATGCAATCGACCGGCCAACAGCCGAACTTGCCTCCCAATACCTCGGCTTGAGCCAGTACGGCACGGTCGCCGACCCCTACGAAGGGACGCGTTTCACCATGCCCGACGACAACCAGGACCCCCAGGACACTCAGGACCTCATCTCCGGCGGGCACTTGGTCGCCAAGGCGCTCAAGGCGGAGGGCGTCGACGTCATCTACACGCTCTGCGGCGGCCACATCATCGACATCTACGACGGCTGCGTGGACGAGGGCATCGACGTCATCGACGTACGGCACGAGCAGGTCGCGGCGCACGCCGCCGACGGGTACGCGCGGATCACCGGCAAGCCCGGATGTGCCGTGGTCACCGCCGGACCCGGTACGACCGACGCGGTCACCGGCGTCGCGAACGCCTTCCGCGCCGAGTCGCCGATGCTTCTGATAGGCGGTCAGGGTGCTCACACGCAGCACAAGATGGGGTCGCTGCAGGACCTGCCGCACGTGGACATGATGGCGCCGATCACCAAGTTCGCCGCCACCGTGCCGGACACGGCGCGCGCCGCCGACATGGTGTCGATGGCGTTCCGGGAGTGCTTCCACGGTGCGCCCGGGCCGTCCTTCCTGGAGATTCCGCGCGATGTGCTGGACGCGAAGGTGCCGCGCGAGAAGGCTCGGGTGCCGAAGGCGGGGCAGTACCGCGCCTCCACGCGTACGGCGGGTGACCCGGAGGCCGTCGAGCGGCTGGCCGATCTGCTGGCGCGGGCGGAGAAGCCGGCGATCCTGCTGGGCAGCCAGGTGTGGACGACGCGCGGGACCGCGGCCGCGGTGGAGCTCGTACGGACGCTGAACGTACCGGCGTACATGAACGGCGCGGGACGTGGCACGCTGCCGCCCGGCGATCCGCACCACTTCCAGCTCTCGCGGCGGTATGCGTTCGCCAATGCCGATCTCATCGTGATCGTCGGAACGCCTTTTGACTTCCGTATGGGGTATGGAAAACGCCTCTCCCCCGACGCCACCGTCGTGCAGATCGACCTGGACTACCGGACCGTGGGGAAGAACCGCGACGTCGATCTGGGAATCGTGGGGGACGCCGGGCTCGTACTGTCGGCCGTCACCCAGGCCGCGTCCGGGCGGCTGAACGGCGGGGCCGGCAAGCGCAAGGAGTGGATCGAGGAGCTGCGGACGGCGGAGCGTACGGCGCTGGCGAAGCGGCTGCCGCAGCTGCGCTCGGACGCCGACCCGATCCACCCGTACCGGCTGGTCAGCGAGATCAACGACTTCCTGACGGAGGACTCGATCTACATCGGGGACGGGGGCGACATCGTCACCTTCTCCGGGCAGGTCGTGCAGCCGAAGTCGCCGGGGCACTGGATGGACCCGGGGCCGCTGGGGACGCTCGGCGTCGGCGTGCCGTTCGTCATGGCGGCGAAGAAGGCGCGGCCGGACAAGGAGGTCGTGGCGCTCTTCGGGGACGGCGCGTTCTCGCTGACGGGGTGGGACTTCGAGACGCTGGTCCGCTTCGACCTGCCGTTCGTCGGGATCGTCGGCAACAACTCCTCGATGAACCAGATCCGTTACGGGCAGCGCGCCAAGTACGGGGACGCGCGGGAGCGGGTCGGCAACACCCTCGGGGACGTGCCGTACGACCAGTTCGCGCGGATGCTCGGCGGTTACGGCGAGGAGGTGCGCGATCCGGCGGACATCGGGCCGGCGCTGCGGCGCGCCCGGGAGTCCGGCAAGCCGTCGCTGATCAACGTCTGGGTCGATCCCGACGCGTACGCCCCCGGAACCATGAACCAGACCATGTACAAGTGACCGGATCGTGTACAAGTGAGGTGACCGCGCTGTGACAAGCCACGGTGGGACCAAGGCACTTGAGGGCATTCGTGTCCTCGACATGACACATGTCCAGTCCGGCCCGTCCGCCACACAGCTGCTCGCCTGGCTGGGTGCCGACGTGGTCAAGCTGGAGGCGCCGAGCGGCGACATCACCCGCCGGCAGCTGCGCGACCTGCCCGACGTCGATTCCCTCTACTTCACGATGCTCAACTGCAACAAGCGGAGCATCACACTCAACACGAAGACGGAGCGCGGCAAGGAGATCCTGACCGAGCTGATCCGGCGCTCCGATGTGATGGTGGAGAACTTCGGGCCGGGCGCGGTCGACCGTATGGGGTTTACCTGGGACCGCATACAGGAGATCAATCCGCGGATCGTCTATGCCTCCATCAAGGGGTTCGGTGAGGGGCCGTACACCAACTTCAAGGCGTACGAGGTGGTCGCCCAGGCCATGGGCGGGTCGATGTCGACCACGGGCTTCGAGGACGGTCCGCCGCTCGCCACGGGTGCCCAGATAGGCGACTCCGGTACCGGGATCCACGCCGTCGCGGGGATTCTCGCCGCGCTCTTCCAGCGGGAGAACACCGGTCGCGGGCAGCGCGTGAACGTGGCGATGCAGCACGCCGTACTGAACCTGTGCCGGGTGAAACTGCGGGACCAGCAGCGCCTCGCGCACGGACCGCTCGCAGAGTATCCGAACGACGACTTCGGGGACGAAGTGCCGCGCTCCGGGAACGCGTCCGGCGGCGGACAGCCCGGGTGGGCCGTCAAGTGCGCGCCGGGCGGGCCGAACGACTACGTGTACGTCATCGTGCAGCCCGTGGGCTGGCAGCCGATCACCGAGCTGATCGGGCGCCCGGAACTCGCGGACGATCCCGACTGGGCGACGCCCGAGGTACGCCTCCCCAAGCTCGGGAAGATGTTCCAGCTGATCGAGGAGTGGTCCTCGACGCTGCCCAAGTGGGACGTCCTGGAGCGGCTGAACGCCCACAACATCCCGTGCGGTCCGATCCTCTCCACCAAGGAGATCATCGAGGACGCGTCGCTGGTCGCCAACGAGATGGTCGTCGAGGTCCCGCACCCGGAGCGCGGCACCTTCACCACCGTCGGCTCGCCCCTGAAGCTGTCCGACTCCCCCGTCGACGTCGAGCGCTCACCGCTGCTCGGCGAGCACAACGAAGCGGTGTACGTCGGCGAGCTGGGGCTGGGCGACGAGGAAGTGGCACTGCTCAAGGCGAACGGAGTGATCTGACCGATGGCGCAGGACACGACGACGCAGGGCACCACGACGCGGGGCACGGCGACGCAGCCCGCGTACGACAAGGACGCGGTGCGGGCCGTACTGCAGGCCGCGCGCTCCGAGGGGCGGACCGCGCTCACCGCTCCCGAAGGCAAGCTGCTCACGGACGCGTACGGGATTCCGACGCCGGCCGAGGGGCTGGCGGAGTGCGCGGACGACGCGGTCGCGCTGGCGGACCGGATCGGCTTCCCCGTAGCACTGAAGATCGTCTCGCCGGACATCCTGCACAAGACGGATGCGGGCGGGGTGCGGGTGGGCCTGAACTCCGCGGCGGAGGTGCGCGGCGCCTTCACGGCGATCGTGAGCAACGCCCGGGCGTACGACCCGGCGGCCCGGATCAGCGGTGTGCAGGTACAGCAGATGGTGCCCGAGGGCGGTCAGGAGGTGATCGTCGGGGCGGTCACCGACCCGACGTTCGGGAAGGTCGTGGCCTTCGGGCTGGGCGGCGTGCTCGTGGAGGTGCTGAAGGACATCACCTTCCGGCTGGCGCCCGCCTCGCACGAGGACGCGGAGTCGATGCTGGACGGCATCCGGGCGGCGGAGGTGCTGCGCGGCGTGCGGGGCCGCCCGGCCGTGGACCGCGCGGCGCTGGCCGACCTGATCGTACGGGCTTCCCAACTGGCTGCCGACTTCCCGGAGATCGCGGAGGTCGACCTCAATCCGGTGTTCGCCTCGGCGGACGGGGTGCTCGCCGCCGACGTGCGCGTACTGATCAGCGAAGGCCCTGCCAAGGAGCGGCGGCGCTACTCGCGCGAGGAGATCCTGGGCGCGATGCGGCGGCTGATGCGGCCGCGGTCCGTCGCGGTCATCGGCGCGTCCGGCGAGCCGGGGAAGATCGGCAACTCGGTGATGCGCAACCTCATCGACGGCGGTTTTCCCGGGGACATCCATCCGGTGAACCCCAAGGCCGATGACATTCTCGGCCGCAAGGCGTACAAGACAGTGATGGACGTGCCGGGAGAGGTGGATGTGGCGGTCTTCGCCATCCCCGCCAAATTTGTGCCCGCGGCCCTGGAGGAGGTCGGCCGCAAGGGCATACCGAACGCCGTGCTGATCCCGTCGGGCTTCGCGGAGACCGGCGAGCACGCGCTGCAGGAGCGCATCGTGGCCATCGCCGAGGAGCACGGCGTACGCCTGCTGGGGCCGAACATCTACGGCTACTACTCCACCTGGCAGGACCTCTGCGCCACCTTCTGCACGCCCTACGACGTGAAGGGGTCCGTCGCGCTGACCTCGCAGTCCGGGGGCATCGGCATGGCGATCCTGGGCTTCGCCCGGTCCACGAAGACCGGGGTCTCGGCGATCGTCGGGCTCGGCAACAAGTCGGACGTGGACGAGGACGACCTGCTGACCTACTTCGGCGAGGACGAGAACACGCAGTGCATCGCGATGCACCTGGAGGACCTCAAGGACGGGCGGGCCTTCGTCGAAGCGGCGCGGGAGACCGTGCGCAAGAAGCCGATCGTGGTGCTCAAGGCGGGGCGGACGAGCGCGGGAGCCCGGGCCGCGGGCTCGCACACCGGCGCGCTGGCGGGCGACGACGCGGTGTACGAGGACATCCTGCGGCAGGCGGGCGTCATCCGGGCCCCGGGCCTGAACGACATGCTCGAGTACGCGCGGGCGCTGCCCGTGCTGCCCACGCCGCAGGGTGACAACGTCGTCATCATCACCGGCGCCGGCGGCTCCGGTGTGCTGCTCTCCGACGCGATCGTGGACAACGGGCTGTCGCTGATGACGATCCCGGACGACCTGGACGCGGCCTTCCGGCGCTTCATCCCGCCGTTCGGCGCGGCGGGGAATCCCGTTGACATCACCGGCGGCGAGCCTCCGTCGACCTATGAGGCGACGATCCGGCTGGGCATGGAGGACCCGCGCATCCACGCGCTGGTGCTGGGTTACTGGCATACGATCGTCACCCCTCCCATGGTCTTTGCCGAGCTAACGGCCCGCGTCGTCGCGGAGTTCCGCGAGCGGGGCATCGAAAAGCCGGTGGTGGCGTCGCTCGCCGGAGACACCGAGGTCGAGGAAGCCTGCGCGTACCTCTTCGAGCGCGGGGTGGTCGCCTACCCGTACACGACGGAGCGCCCGGTCGCGGTGCTCGGCGCGAAGTACCGCTGGGCGCGGGCGGCGGGGCTGCTGGGAGGCGCGTCATGACCTAACGCGGCGGTGCGAGTCCCGCGAGCACGAAGAGAACGGACAGGGGGCGCTGGCCAGGCTTCTTCGACGCAAGGGGTTCGACATGACAACAACCGATGCCCCAGCGGGTGCCCCGTACCGAGAGGTGCGGGACCGCAACGGACGGGTGTACCGGATCGGCGAGCGCGACCGGGACATCCTGGGCCGGCCCCGCTGGACGATGGTGCTCCTCCCGTGGGTCGGCATGATGGGCATCAGCTCGTCGGAATACGCCTTCACCTCGGCCGAGGACACCCTGCACGACGCGCATCTGTGGACCAGCGGGCACATCTTCTGGTTGCTGGGTGTGTGGGTGTTCTTCCAGGCGGCGGTGGCGTTCCCGGCGGGGAAGCTGCGCGAGAGCGGCCGGCTGCCGGCCCGTAACGCCATGATGCTGGGCGCCTTGGGGACGTTCCTCGGGTACCTCTCCCTGGCGTACGCGCCGCACGTCGTCGTCGCGTACATCGGCTTCGGCGCCTTCAGCGGGATGGGCGCCGGGCTGGTCTACGCGACCTGCGTGAACATGGTCGGCAAGTGGTACCCGGAGCGCAAGGGCGGCAAGACGGGCCTGGTCAACGGCGGTTTCGCATACGGCTCCGTGCCGTTCGTCTTCCTCTTCACCGCCTACCTGGACCTGAGCAACTACCAGGTGGTGCTGGTGTCCGTCGGCGCGGTGCTCCTGATGGTCGTGGCGAGCGCCGGATGGTTCTTCAAGGACCCGCCGAAGAACTGGTGGCCGGAGCACGTCGACCCGCTGTCGGTCTCCGACGACCCGCGGATCCGGCGGGCGCTCGCGAAGAACCCGCCAGCCGTCAAGCAGTACACGCCCGCCGAGGCGGCCCGCACTCCCGTCCTGTGGATGATGTGGTTCTGCCTGCTCTGTACGGCCGGCATCAACATCTTCGGTATCGCCTTCCAGGTGCCCTTCGGGAAGGACATGGGTTTCGCGGGCGGCATCGTGGCCACCGCGATGTCCCTGAAGGCGATCGTCAACGGCACCGGGCGCGGCGTCATCGGCTGGATCTCCGACCGGTACGGCCGCCGCAACACGCTCATCTTCGTATGCCTGGTACTGGGCAGCGCGCAGATCGGCGTGCTCGTCTCGGGGACGCTGCACAGCCTGCCGTTCTTCTTGATCTGTTCGATGATCTCCGGATTCGGCGGCGGTGCGATCTTCCCGCTGTTCGCCGCGATGACCGCCGACTTCTTCGGCGAGAACAACAACGCCACGAACTACGGGATGGTCTACAGCTCCAAGCTGGTCTCCGGGCTGGTCGGCTCGGGCCTGGGCGCGGTCGTGGTGGCTGCCTGGGACTACCGGGGCGCCTTCGTGCTCGCCGGAGGTATCGGCTTCTTCTCGGCCGTGCTGGCCATCTTCCTGCGCCAGCCGGGCCGGCCGGCCACGCGCGCCATCCAGCCCAATCCGCGTCCGATCAGCAGGGAGGCGATGTGAGATGACCGCCGAGGACGTCACGGCCCCGAGGGCGGGCCGGGTACGTGACCTCACCGACGCACAGGGCCGGGTCTACCGGGTCGGCATCACGGACCGGGAGATCCTGGGCTATCCGCGCTGGACCATGGTGCTGCTGCCGTGGGTGGCCATGATGGGCATCAGTGTCTTCGAGTACGCCTACGGGGCCGCCGAATCGACGCTCTCCGAAGCGCACCACTGGAGCCACACCGGAACGTTCTGGGTGCTGAGCGTGTGGGTCTTCTTCCAGGCGGCGGTGGCCTTCCCGGCCGGCCGGCTGCGCGAGAAGGGCGTGCTGACCAGCCGGGCGGCGATGCTGGCCGGCTCGGGCCTGGCGCTGCTGGGATTCGTGAGCCTCGCGCACGCGCCCTCCCTGTGGTGGGCGATCGTCGGCTTCGGTGTGCTCGGCGGTACCGGCTCCGGGCTGGTGTACGCGACGTGCATCAATACGGTCGGCAAGTGGTATCCGGAGCGGCGGGGCGGCAAGACGGGTTTCGTCAACGGCGGCTTCGCCTACGGTGCAGTGCCGTTCATCTTCCTCTTCTCGTACGGCTTCGACGCCGGGAACTACCGTGGTGTGCTGGACCTGGTGGGCCTGTACGTGCTGCTGGTGACGGCGGTGGCGGGGATGTTCTTCAAGGACCCGCCGAAGAACTGGTGGCCGGAGCACATCGACCCGCTCGCGCGCCCCAGTACGGGGCGCACGGCGCAGGCACTGCGCAAGAACCCGCCGGCGGCGGGCCAGTTCACGCCCCGTGAGGCCGTCCGTACCAAGATGCTGCCCCTGATGTGGGCGTGCCTGCTCTGCACCGCGGGCGTGTCGATCTTCGGCATCTCCTTCCAGGTGCCGTTCGCCAAGGACGTCGGCTTCGGCCCACTGGTCGCGGCGTCCTCCATGGGCATCATGTCGGTGGTCAACGGCACCGGGCGCGGCATCGTGGGCTGGCTCTCGGACCGCCTCGGGCGGCGGCTGACGCTCACCTACGTGTGCCTCGTCCTCGGGCTCGCCCAGTTCGGCGTCCTGTGGGCGGGCGAAACCGCCAACGAACCGCTGTTCCTGGTCTTCGCCTTCGTGTCCGGCTTCGGCGGCGGCGCGTTCTTCCCGCTCTTCGCGGCCCTCGTGCCGGACTACTTCGGCGAGAACAACAACGCCTCCAACTACGGCCTGGTCTACAGCTCGAAGCTGGTCTCAGGGCTGTTGGGCGGCGGCCTGGGCGCCGCTGTGGTGGCCGCGTGGGGCTACGACGGCGCGTACGCCACGGCGGGCTGTGTGGGGCTGCTGGCGGCCGTTCTGTCGCTGTTCCTGAAGCGGCCGGCGGAACGGGCGGGGGTGCCGGCCTGATCCCCGTACGCTCGGCGCATGAGCATACGATCTTGTGACCTCGAACCGTCGGGGCCGTTCCCGGCCGGCGTCACGGTGCGGCATCCGCGCCCCTCGGACCACGCAGTGCTCCAAGGGGCGCTCACCGACTGGTGGGGCGGCCAGGGCGGCGAGGCGGGCGCGCAGCAGCGCCGCCTTCTGTTGCCGCGGCTGTTCCTCCAGCACTTCTCGGAGACGAGCTTCTTCGTGGAGCGGGCCCCCGAGGGAGCCTCCGGGAGTGTTTCCGAAGACGGGGCGGCCGGTGAGGTCGCGCTACGGGCCTTCCTCATCGGCTTCCTGTCCCAGACCGACCCGGAGACGGCGTACATCCACTTCGTGGCCGTGCACCCGGAGGAGCAGCGCAGCGGCCTGGGCAGCGCGCTCTACCGCCGCTTCTTCGACGTCGCCCGCGGCCACGGCCGGTCGCGCGTCCGCGCCATCACCAGCCCGGCGAACCGGAACTCCATCGCGTACCACACCCGCATGGGCTTCCGTATCGAGCCGGGCGACCGCACGGAGGACGGTGTGGGCGTCCATACCGACTACGACGGTCCGGGCCTGGACCGGGTGTCCTTCGTACGGGAGCTGTGAGGGCTGTGCCCGAGGGCGGCGTCAGGCGCTGTTCTCTTCTGCTCCCGCGTTCTGTGCGATCGCTTTGTGGTGCCGGACGACCTCTTCGATGATGAAGTTGAGGAACTTCTCGGCGAATGCCGGATCGAGTTTGGCGTCTTCGGCGAGCCTTCGAAGACGGGCGATCTGCGTGGCCTCACGGGCGGGGTCGGCGGGCGGCAGGCTGTGCCGCGCCTTGAGCTCGCCGACCTGCTGCGTGCACTTGAAGCGCTCGGCGAGCAGGTGCACCAGAGCGGCGTCGAGATTGTCGATGCTGCCGCGCAGGTACCGCAGCCGCTCACGCGCCGCCTCGTCCGATACGGAGGCCGCGTCGGAGCGCGGTTCTCCGCCGGCCGTGGTCGGCGCGGCGGGCGTCCACTCGCTCATGTGGTGTCGCCAATCTGGGTCGGGTAGTGCGTGATCGTGGGGCACACTACCCGGCCCGGACGGCGAGGCCGTACGGAGCCCGGATTGCCTCGTTTAACCGGTGAAGACCGGAACGATCACGGCAGCGATGGCCGACAGCAGGCCGCCCACGGAGATCAGGCCGGCGAACTTCTCCTTGGCCGTGGGGAAGACGGCTTGCACGACGCTGCCGGTCTTGTGCCGCAGCACGATCATCTTCATCTTCTGCCACCTGTGCTGCCTGTAGGAGCAGCCCATCAGCAGCCCGGCGGCGTTCTTGCGGCAGTACGTACGGCCATCACGGTTGACCGCGCCGCACCACACGGGCAGCGCGAAGCTCGTGTAGGCGGCCACGGCGAGCGACAGCACCAGGATGATGGCGCTCTCCGCGCCCCGACTCCAGGCCACGATCAACGCGGCCGCCGCCAGATATCCCCAGTACCCCCGCATGGCTTTCATGCCCGAAGACAATACCGAAGGCATGTGCCGGAGGTCAGGCGGGAATCCGGCCATGATCCGGTTCGCACCGGCCGGATTCCCGCAGGTCGTCCGCCCTTTCCTCAGCCTCGGAGGCGGCGGAGATGAGACGCGGAGCGGCGGGCCGTGGTGAGGGAGCCGGCGGGGTTGACGGCGGGGTCCACAGCGTCGTCCCGTTCAACGATCCAGTTGTGGTACTTGCGGTTCGACAGGCGGCCCACGCGGCTCAGGAAGTGCCGGTAGTCGATGTCGCCGTCACCCACGTCCACCATGTGGTAGCCGTCGCGCGCCGCCTCGTCGTGCTCGCCGTCCTTGACGTGGAAGAGCGGGTAGCGGGCGGGGTCGGCGAGGACGTAGTCGAGCGGTTCGAAGGGCGCGGGCGTGCCGTCGGGCCGCTTCGAGAAGCGGTACTGGGCGACATACGCCCAGTAGATGTCCATTTCGAGGCGCACGAGGCTGGGGTCGGTCTCGGCAAGGAGGACGTCGTAGAGCCGCACCTTCGGGTTGTCCGTGGCAAAGGCGAACTCTTCCGCGTGATTGTGCTGGTAGAAGTGCATGCCGCGGGCCTTGGCCGCCGCTCCGTAGGCGTTGAAGTCCGCGGCAGCGCGCTTCCAGCCGTCGACGGTGTTCCCGTAGCGGTCGGGTCCGGAAGCGGTGCCTACGTAGGGCAGACCGAGGGCCTGGGCGTCGTCGAGCACCTTGGTGAGGTTGGTGGCGAAGGTGTACGCCTTCGGATCGGACGAGTAGTAGCCCACGTGGCTGCCGATGCCGCGCAGGCCGTTGTCCTTCATGAGCCGCTTCAGCTGCGCCAGAGTGATGGCACCGGCCGAGCCCTGGGTGTACCCGGCGAACTCCACCTCGTCATACCCATAGCGGGCCAGCTCTTCGAAGACTCTGGCGAAGCCGAGGGTCGAGGTCTTGTCGCGGAGTGTGTAGAGCTGGATGCCGAGGCGGCCGGGCGGGACGACGGGGCGGTGGCCGTCGGTCGTGGCGGGCCCGGGGCGCGCGCCGGACTGAGCGGCCTGGGCCGGCTGGGCGCCGAGGACGGCGGCCGCGGCGGCGCCGGCGGCCACGCCGAGGAACCCGCGGCGGGCGAGCCGGTGCGCGAGCTCGGGGTTGCGGGAGGTGCGCGGGTTGGGAACGTCGCTGGTCATTACGGCTCCAAGGTGGATTGTCAGTGCCGTGCGGCAAGCTTGAGGAGCAAGGACTTCACGTCGGTCGCAGCGAGGGGGGTGGTGAGCGTGCCTGCGGTGGAGCAGATCAGGACGGGGCCGTCGTCCTCGTGGTCCGGGATACGCCCGTGACTGCCGCGCACGGGCTCGGGATCGAGGGGGACGACGGCCATGCGGTAGCGCATGCCGGTCTTCTTGCGGGCGAGCGCGGTGGCGGCGCGTAGCCGTACGTAGGGGTCGCGCGGGTCCATGAAGAGCTCGGCGGGGTCGTAGCCGGGCTTGCGGTGGATCTCGACGAGGCGCGCGAAGTCCGGCGCCCGGGCGTCGTCGAGCCAGTAGTAGTACGTGAACCACGCGTCGGGTTCGGCGACGGCGACGAGTTCGCCGGCGCGTGGATGGTCCAGCCCGTGCTGCTTCTTGCCCGCGTCGTCGAGGAGTTCGCCGAGCCCCGGCAGGTCCGCGAGGGCTTCCCGGGTGGCGTCGAGGTCTTCGGGGCGGCGTACGTAGACGTGCGCGATCTGGTGGTCCGCGACGGCGAAGGCGCGGGACGCGGTCGGGTCGAGGTACTCCATCCCGTCCTGGGTGTGCACCTCCAGCAGCCCGGCCCGGCGCAGCGCGCGGTTGATGCCGACGGGGCGGCGGGCGCGGGTGATGCCGTACTCGGAGAGGGCGACGACCGTGACGCCGGCCGCGCGGGCGTCGTCGAGGAGGGGCGCGATGACGGCGTCGAGTGCGGCCGCGGCCGCGTGCGAGCGGGGGTCGTCGGGACCGTAGCGCTGGAGGTCGTAGTCGAGGTGCGGGAGGTAGGTGAGAGTGAGGTCGGGGTGGCGAGTGCGCAGGATGTGACGGCTGGCGTCGGTGATCCACTGGGAGGAGGTGAGCGAGGCCGTGGGCCCCCAGTAGGTGAAGAGCGGGAAGGGGCCGAGCAGTTCGGTCAGCTCGTCGTGGAGCGCGGGCGGCCGGGTGTAGCAGTCGGGTTCCTTGCGGCCGTCGGCGTAGTAGATGGGCCGGGGCGTGACGGTCCAGTCGACGTCCGCGCCCATGGCGTACCACCAGCAGATGTTGGCGACGGTGTAGCCCGGGTGGGCGCGGCGGGCGGCGTCCCAGAGCTTGTCGCCGCCGACGAGGGCGTTGTGCTGCCGCCAGAGGTGGACCTCGCCGACGTCGCGGAAGTACCAGCCGTTGCCGACGATGCCGTGCTGGGAGGGCGGCGCGCCGGTGAGGAAGGTCGACTGGACGGTGCAGGTGACGGCCGGCAGCACGGTACGCAGGGGGGTGTACGAGCCGGCCGCGGCCAGCGCCTTGAGGTGCGGCATGTGGTCGAGGAGCCGGGGGGTGAGGCCGACGACGTCGAGGACGAGGAGGGGCTGGGGCGGCACGGCGTCGGCGGGCGGCGCCGCGGCGTCCCCGGGGCTGCTCTCGTGCGCGGTCATGGCAGCTCCTTGAGGCCGAGGTCGGTCAGCAGGTCGCGGGCAAGGGCGAGTTCGGCGGCGATGCCGTCGGCGAGCCGGGCACGGGTGCGCGGCCGCAGCTCGGGCGGCAGGGCCTGCCAGGTGTACGTCTCGACCTCCAGGTGATGGGTGCGCGGCGGCGCGGTCGGGCCGACGAGGCGGGCGAGGGTGTCCCGGAGCACGGGAAGGGTGGAGGTGAGCGGGGGCTCCGGTGGCGCGTGCAGGGGGACGTGGAAGTGGGCGCGCCAGGGGGTGACGGTGAGCAGGCCGGGCTCAGCGGTGGCGCCCGGTGTGCCGCCGAGCGCCTCGTCGAGGTCGTCCGTGGCGAGGAGGGCGCCGTCGGCATTCCGGGTGCGGGTCTGGTGCAGGAAGCGGGGTTCGGCGAAGGCGCCGAGCGCGGCGCGGACGTCGGCCCGTTCGGCATGCTCGGCGTGCAGGGCGGCGGACAGCTGCGTCTTGACGACGGGGATGCCCGCCCGGTGCAGCGCGTCCAAGGCCGGTTCCGGCTCCTCGAAGGAGGTGGCGAGGTGACAGGTGTCGACGCAGACGCCGATGCGGTGGGTGGGGACGTCCGCCGCGCCGGTCAGCGCGTCGAGGGCATCGGCCAGGGTCTCGATCGTGCAGCCGGGCTCCGGTTCCAGGCCGACGCGGATGCTGCGGCCGGTGGTGTCCTGGAGCGCGTCCAGGCGCGCGGCGAGAGTGCGGAGCGCGGCCAGGGCGGTCGCACGCCGGTGCTCATCAAAATCCGTGCGCCAGGCGAGCGGCAGGGTGGAGATGGTGCCCTCGGCGGCATCGTCCGGCAGCAGCACGGTCAGCAGCCGGGCGAGGTCGGCCGTGTACTCCAGCCGGGCCGGTTCGGTCCAGTCCGGCCGGTAGACGCGGTACTTGACGTGGCTGTCGCCGAACCCTTCGTACGGGAATCCGTTGAGGGTGACGACCTCGAGGCCGCACGCGTCCAGCTCCCGGCGCAGCCGGCGCAGGGCCACGGGGTCGGAGGTCAGCGCGCGGGCCGCGGCGCGGGCGAGCCACAGTCCGATACCGAGCCGGTCCCGGCCCAGCCGTTTGCGTACGGGCTCGCAGTGGTCGCGCAGCTGGGCGAGCACGCCGTCGAGCGTCTCGGCGGGGTGGACGTTGGTGCAGTACGCGAGGTGGACGGTGGAGCCGTCGGGGTGCCGGAAGCGCATCGGTCCGCCGCCTCCTCATTCCCCGCCGCGGAGGATGGAGTTGCCCTCGTGGAGGGCGCCGGGGTCGGCGATGTCGAGGGAGAGCCGGCCGCTCTGGCCGTAGAAGGCGACGGGGTTGCGCCACAGCACCTGGTCCACGTCGTCGGCGGAGAATCCGGCGGCGAGCATCGCCTCGCCGACGTGCCGGGTCTTGAGCGGATCGCTGCGACCCCAGTCCGCCGCGGAGTTGACGAGCACCCGCTCCGTGCCGTGCACGCGGAGGATGCGCACCATCCGTTCCGGGTCCATCTTGGTGTCCGGATAGATGGAAAAGCCCAGCCAGCAGCCACTGTCAGTGGCATCCCCTACGGTTGTTTCATTGAGATGGTCCAGGACGACGCGATCGGGGGGAAGGTCGGATTCGCGCAGGACGTCGAGGGTGCGTTTGAGCCCGGCGGCCTTGTCGCGGTGGGGGGTGTGGACGAGGGCCGGGAGGCCGTGGTCCACGGCGAGTTGGAGCTGAGCGGCCAGGGCGGTGTCCTCGGCCGGGGTCATCGAGTCGTAGCCGATCTCGCCGACGGCGACGACCGAGTCTTTTACGAGGTAGCGGGGCAGGGCGTCGAGGACGGGGGTACAGCGGGGGTCGTTCGCCTCTTTGGGGTTGAGCGCGATGGTGCAGTGATGGGCGATGCCGTGCTGGGCGGCCCGGAAGGGCTCCCAGCCGAGAAGGGAGTCGAAATAGTCGAAGAAGCTCGCCGGTGAGGTCCGCGGCTGCCCCAGCCAGAAGGCCGGCTCGACGAGGGCACGCACGCCGGCCGCGTACATGGCCTCGTAGTCGTCGGTGGTGCGGGAGGTCATGTGGATGTGCGGATCGAAGATACGCATCGGGGTTACGCCTCCTCGGGGGACGAGCCGGAGCACGGGTCGGCGGGCGCGTCGGCGGACAGGGGGGATCGCTGGGTGAGCGAGAGCACGTAAGGAAGATCGTCGGGTACGGGGCGGCCGGCCGAGGTGCGCTCGCGGGCGTAGTCGCCGAGCATGCGGGCGAGTTCGGCGTCGCCGCGTGAGCGTTCGGCGAGACCGGCGACGGCGTCCACCGACACCCCGGTGAACAGGCACTTGAGTACGGCGTGCCGCCAGGCGTGCGCATCGAGGTGCCGTGCGGCGTACGGGCCCACGGCCGCGGCGACCAGCCGCGTGTCGTTCGTCCGCAGGGCATCCTCGATGAGCGGCAGCCCGTCCGTGCCGACCGAGCCGGTGGTGGTGCCGGTCGTGCGGCCCGTGCGCAGGGGCAGGTGCGGGAGTGCAAGGAGTACGGCCCGGCGTTCGGCGGCCGTGCCGTGCTCGTACAGCCGGGTGACAGTGGCGCCGTCGGCGCGGGCGGCGCACAGGATCAGCACCCGCGCGGCCTCGGCGGCCTCCGGGTCGGCATGATGCGGCGGTTCCCTCCGCAGGCAGTGCCGGCCTGCGGAGGCGAATCGGGCCTCCCAGGCGGGAGGGCCGGCCGACGAGGTGGCCTCGGTCAGGGCCTCGTCGAGCCAGGCGCGGGCGCTGTCGCCGAGGCGGTCGCGGAGTGCCTTGTCGAGGCGGCTGATCCAGGGGTCCTCGGGGGGCGGATCGGGG
>NZ_NHSG01000153.1:0-15681 GCF_020024005.1 Streptomyces purpurogeneiscleroticus | reverse complement strand
CGTCCCCCGACCCCGACTCCCCCGCCCGGATCCTCGTCTCCTCCGGCTCCGAGGCCGAGCCGAAGATGGTCGCCTACTCGCACAACGCGATGGCCGGCGGCCGGGCCGCGTACATCCGCGCCCTGCACGCCGACGACACCCCGCCGCGCCACCTCGTCCTCGTCCCGCTCGCCTCGTCCTTCGGGTCCTGCGGCACGCCCGTCACGGTCGCGGCGCTCGGCGGCACCCTCCTCGTCCAGGACTCCTTCGACCCGGCGGCGGCCCTCCGCATGATCAGCGAGTACCGCCCCACGCATGTCTTCGGCGTACCGACCATGCTGCGCCGCCTCGCCGACCACCCACCGCTCCCGGGCGAGGACCTCACCGGCCTGCGGGCCCTCGTCTCCAGCGGCGCCGCGCTGCCCGCGTCCACCGCCGACGCCTGCCGGCGGCGGTTCGCGCGCCCGGTCATCGCCGTGTACGGCTCCTCCGACGGCGTGAACTGCCACACCGCGGCGACCGGCCTCACCCCGGAGACCGGGACCGGCCGCCCCGACCCCGCCGTGGCGGCCATTCGCATCACCGACGGCGACGGCTCTCCGCTCCCTCCGGGGCAGCCGGGCGAGATCTGCGCGCGCGGCCCGATGACCCCGCTCTGCTACGTCGCGAGCCCGGAGCTGGACGCCCGCTACCGCACCGCCGGTGGCTGGGTGCGCACGGGCGACCGGGGGCTGCTGGACGCGCACGGCCGGCTGCACGTCCTCGGCCGGCTCCGGCAGATCGTCGTACGCGGCGGCTACAACATCAGCCCCGCCGAGGTGGAGCGGGAGCTGGGCGCCCATCCCGCCGTCGCCGAGGCCGTCTGTGTCGCCGTACCGGACCCCGACCTGGGCGAGCGGCTGTGCGCGTGCGTCCGTGAGGTCCCCGGTGCGGCCCCGTCGCTGACCCTGCCGGACCTCACCGCCTTCCTGGAACGGGAGCGCGGCCTCGAACGCCGTAAGCTGCCCGAACTCCTCCTCCGGCTGCCGGAAATGCCGCTGGGCCCGACGGGCAAGATCTGCCGCCGGACCCTGACGGCGATGGCCTCGGCGGTGCCGCGGCGCGCCTGAGAGACTTCGCCGGTGGCCGTCGGTAGGGATACCGTTCGGCGGTCTTCGGCTTGCCGTGTGCTGCCTGCGGCCCTGCGGGCGGGCAAGATGGCCTGATGAGGGAGTTGGCAGTGTGGTCGCGGACGCGTCGTTGGATTCCGGCGGCGGTGATCGTTCTCGCGGTGCTGGTGGACCTGCTGACGCCCTCGCCGGTGTCGTCGGCGCCGCTGCTGGCCGTGGCGCCGGTGGCGGCGGTCTCCCTCCTCCGCACTGCGGGCATCGTCGCCGTCGGGCTGACCGCGATGCTGGCGCACGCGGGCCTGGCGTACGCCGCCGGTTCCTTCGGCTGGCAGGCCGGCGTCGCCAATCAGGTCACCCTGATGGCGGTCACCGTCCTGGCCGTGGGCCTGGACCGGTCCCTGCGCTCACAGCACGCCAGCGCCAGCCGGGCGCGGTACGCCGCCGAGGTGGCCCAGCGGGCCGTGCTGCCCCGGCCGCCCAGCAGGCTGGGTGAGCTGCGGATCGCCGCCCGCTACGTCCCGGCCGAGGACATGGCCCTGATCGGCGGCGACCTCTTCGTGGTGCAGGACACCCCGTTCGGCGTCCGCGCGATGGTCGGTGACGTGCGCGGCAAGGGCCTGTCCGCCGTCGCGGCCGTCAGCGTCGACATCGGTGCCTTCCGCTTCGCCGCCGACCACTCCCCGGACCTGCCCGACCTGGTACAGGTCATGGAGGAGGCGCTGCTGCGCGAGGGGCGGCGGCGGGACGGCACGGACGAGACCGAGGGGTTCACCACCGCGCTGATCGTCCAGTTCAGTGACGACCTGGAGCAGGTGCAGCTCGTCAACCGCGGGCACCCGGCGCCGCTCCTGCTGTGCGCGGACGGCCGGGCGCGGGTCCTGGAGCCGGCGGAGGAGGCGCCGCCGCTGGGCATCACGAGCCTGGGGAGCTGGGCGTCCCCGGTGGAGACGTACGCCTTTCCGCCCGGGGCGATGCTGCTGTGCTTCACGGACGGCGTGACCGAGGCCCGCGACCGCGCCGGTGCCTTCTACGACCCGGCCGACCGGGTCCCCGGCATGCTCCGCGAATATCTGCGGCAGACCGGCCATCCCGCGGAGCCGTCGGCCGTCCTGGACTTCCTGGCCCGCGACGTCAGCCGGCACAGCGCCAGCGCTCCCCAGGACGACCAGGCCCTGCTCGCCCTGCACCGCCCCCTCCCCCACCAGGACCTCCTCACCCAGCGGTGACCGGGCCCCGGCGGGGAAGGGGGCGTGCCGCGCGTCAGCGCACGTCGACGCAGTCGCCGGTGGAGGTCACGGCGGGGGTGGTGGAGGTACCGGCGAAGCTGTACCGCCAGCAGGTGTCCGTGCTCGCGGTACGGGTGGTCTTCACCTGGCCCGCGGTGGAGCCGCTGCCCGAGGTGTACGTCTTCAGCGTGGTGTACGTGCCACCGCTCGCGGGACGCGACTGGAGCTTCACCGACTGCTGGGTGTAGCCGGCGTACTTGGAGGTGTCCCAGTTGGCACGGGTCAGCGTGCCGGTGATGGTGATGGTCCGGCCCTTGAGGACCGGCTCGGGCGAGGCGTTGGCGGTGAGCTTGGAGTAGCGCTTCATCGCGAAGGACTTGACGTTGTCCTGCTCGACCCAGTCCGCGTCCGTGCCCTGCGCGAGCGCCCACACCTTCCAGGTGCCCGCGGCGGCGTTGGTCAGGTCGACCTGCGGGTCGATCGTGAACGTCTGCGTGCACTTGGCGGTGGTGGCCGAGGTCGCCGTGCAGCCGGCGTTCTCCTCGTTCCCGGTGACGCCGTGGTCCATCTCGTCGAAGGTGGCGCCGCCGTGCCACAGGATGGCGGTGGCCCAGTCGATGCCGGAGTCGTCGGTCGCGGTGAAGCTGACCGTCACCGTCTTGGTGTTGGTGGTGCCCAGGACCACGTCCTTGCCACCGTTGACGACGACGTTGGAGATCGTCGTGTCGCCGTACCCGTCGTCGGCGGCGGCGCGCAGCCCGAACGGCGCGGCCTTCTGCTTCGCCGTGGCGGCCTGCTGCACGGAGCTCTCCTGCGCGGTGCGGGCGGCCGCGGCGGCGTCGCCCGTCCGCCCGGCGTCGGCCTGCGCGACCGGTATCGCGAGAGCGGTCAGGGCCAGAGCGCCGCTCACGGCGGCGGCAGTGGCGCGTCTATGCATGGTGTTCCCCAAGTGGAGGTTCGAAGGAGTCTGTTGACTCGACGGGGGAGATCATCGAGAGCCGCGGAAGGTTGTACGGACGGCTGAAAAATTTCGAACAGTAAGTGAACACGGCCGAAGACCTAAGGTCAGTAGCTTCTTGCCTAAAGCTATTAGGCAAGTGCATAATCAGTTACGGATGACCGGGAGGCAGGACAGCATGACGCGGCGCGTAGGACTGACCACGGAACGGCTGACGCAGGCGGGGGCGGAACTGGCCGATGAGGTCGGATTCGACCAGGTGACCGTCTCGGCGCTCGCCCGGCGGTTCGACGTGAAGGTGGCGAGCCTGTACTCGCACGTGAAGAACTCCCAGGACCTCAAGACCAGGATCGCCCTGCTCGCCCTGGAGGAAATGGCCGACCGGGCCGCGGCCGCTCTCGCCGGGCGGGCCGGCAAGGACGCCCTGGCCGCCTTCGCGAACGTCTACCGCGACTACGCCCGGGAGCATCCCGGCCGCTACGCCGCGGCCCGGCTGCGGCTCGACCCGGAAACGGCGGCCGCGAGCGCGGGCGTGCGGCACGCGCAGATGACGCGGGCGATCCTGCGCGGCTACGACCTGACGGAGCCCGACCAGACGCACGCGGTCCGCATGCTGGGCAGCGTCTTCCACGGCTACGTCAGCCTGGAGCTGAGCGGCGGCTTCAGCCACAGCGCCCCCGACAGCCAGGAAACCTGGACACGGATGCTGGACGCCCTCGACGCCCTGCTGCGGAACTGGCCCGCTCCCCCGAACACCCCCCTCACGCACACAGGTTGAGACATGCACACCGAGCACGACACCGATCACCGGACCCCGCACACCTGGATCACCACGCCCCTCACCGCGGACCTCCTGCGCGGCGCCCTCGACCTGGAGCACACCGAACACGGCGTGCTGCCGCATCGGCTGCCCGCCTGGGCCCGCAAGCAGATCCCCGATGGCCAGCTGGCCATGGCGGAGTCCCAGCCCTCCGGCGTACGACTGGTCTTCCGCACCCGTGCCACCGCGGTCGAGCTGGAGACGCGGCCCACCAAGCGGGTCTACGTGGGCGCCCCGCCCCGCCCGGACGGCGTGTACGAGCTGCTCGTCGACGGCCGTCCGGCCGGCCGGGGCAGCGTCGCGGGCGGCAACACCCTGACCATCGACATGACCACCGGATCCGCCGAGACCCGGACCGGCCCGGCGGGCACCCTCCGCTTCAGCGGCCTGCCCGACCGTGCCAAGGACATCGAGATCTGGCTGCCGCACAACGAGACCACCGAACTGGTCGCCCTGCGCACCGACGCCCCCGTCGAGCCCGTACCGGACCGGGGCCGCAAGGTGTGGCTGCACCACGGCAGTTCGATCAGCCACGGCTCCGACGCGGCCGGCCCCACCAGCACATGGCCCGCCCTCGCCGCCTCCCTCGCGGGCGTGGAACTGATCAATCTGGGCTTCGGCGGCAGCGCCCTGCTGGATCCGTTCACCGCCCGTACCCTGCGGGACACCCCCGCCGACCTGATCAGCGTCAAGATCGGCATCAACCTGGTCAACGCCGACCTGATGCGGCTGCGCGCCTTCGGCCCGGCGGTGCACGGCTTCCTCGACACCATCCGGGAAGGGCACCCGACCGCACCCCTGCTGGTCGTCTCGCCGATCCACTGCCCGATCCACGAGGACACCCCCGGACCGGCCGCTCCGGACTTCAGCAACATCGCTGCCGGGCAGCTGGGTTTCCGGGCCACGGGCGATCCCGCGGACCCCACCCGCCTGACGCTCAGCATCATCCGGGCGGAGCTCTCCCGTATCACCGCCGCCCGCGCGGCCGAGGACCCGAACCTGCACTACCTCGACGGCCGCGAGCTCTACGGCGAGGCCGACCACGCCGAACTGCCGCTGCCCGACCAGCTCCACCCGGACGCCGCCGCCCACCGCCGCATCGGCAAACGCTTCGCCGCACTGGCCTTCACCGCGGGCGCCTTCGGCCCGGCCTAGTCCGTGCGGCCCGTCGCCGCAACGGTGACGCCGAGGCCGATCATCGCGAACCCGCCGGCCCCACCGACCATGGAGAGCCGCCGCGGCGACCGGGCGAACCAGCTGCGCGCGGTGGCCGCGGCCAGTCCCCACACGCTGTCGGAGACCACCGCGATGACGTTGAAGACCAGGCCGAGCAGCAGCATTTGCGCGGCGACATGCCCCTGACCGCGGTCCACGAACTGCGGCAGTACGGCGGCGAAGAAGACGATGGTCTTGGGGTTGGCCACGCCGACCGCGAACCCCTCCCACACCGTCCGCAGGCTGCCGCGCGCCGGGGCGTCACCCGCGAACGCGGCCTGCAACGTCCCGCGCTGCCGCACCGCCTTGACGCCGAGGTACACCAAGTACGCGGCGCCCACGAGCTTCAGCGTCATGAACACGAGGGCGGAGCGCTCCACGAGGGACCCGACGCCGAGCGCCACGGCCACGACGAGTACGTACGCTCCGAGCGCGTTCCCCACGACCGTGGTCAGCGCGGCGCGGCGCCCCTGCGCCAGCGCCCGGCCGATCACGAACAGCACGCTGGGCCCGGGAACCACGATCAACAGGAAGGACATGGCCGCGAACGCGAGCAGCCGCTCGATGGTCATACGTCGAATCCCTCTTCCGCCGCTCGGAGCAGTTGTCTGGTGGCCAGGAGGTCCGCGCAGGACCGGTCCAGTACCACGTAGAAGAAAATACCGTCGTTCCCGCAGCGGGAGAGGGGGCGGATGAGGTGGTACTCGTCATCCAGCGTGATCAGTATGTCCTCCATCCGGTCGGGCCTGTAGCCGAGCGTTTCGAGCGCGGAGAGTTTGGCGCGTACGACATCGGTGTCCACCAGCGCCGCCTTCTCCAGGTCGGGGCCGGCGGGGTGGCCTATGGCGCCCAGCAGGAGGCGGCTGTAATAGTCGACCACGGAGACCCCGAGGACACCGTCGACCTTCAACAGGTCCCGCAACGTCTCGTTCATGCCGGCCACGGCCCACCTGTCCCCGATACTCACTCGACCCACACCGTCCAGAATTCATCTTTGCAGGCAGCAAGTCACGCACGCACCGCTTGACCAGAACCGTCGACACTTGTCCGACCAGGAACGCCCCGGAACGCCCCGGAACGCGCATGGACACTTCACCGCCGCCAAGGAGCACCCCTGATGAGCAAGCCCGACCGCACAGCCGCCGTCGACGTCCTGGTCACCAGCCCCACCCGTAACTTCGTCACCGTCAAGGTCACCACCGAGCAGGGGCTCGTCGGCTGGGGCGATGCCACTCTCAACGGCCGTGAACTGGCCGTCGCGTCCTACCTCCGCGACCACGTCGCCCCGCTGCTCATCGGCCGCGACCCCGCCCGCATCGAGGACACCTGGCAGTACCTCTACCGCGGTGCCTACTGGCGCCGCGGACCCGTCACCATGACGGCCATCGGCGCGGTCGACCTGGCCCTGTGGGACATCAAGGGCAAGACCGCGGGGCTGCCCGTCTACCAGCTGCTCGGCGGCGCCGTGCGCGACCGGATCCTCTCCTACACCCACGCCACCGGCTGGGACGTACCGCAGCTGCTGGACTCCCTCGACGCCCGGCTCGCCCAGGGCTTCCGGGCCGTACGGGCCCAGACGGGCGTCCCCGGACTGGACATCGTGTACGGCGTGAGCAAGGACGGCGCCGCGTACGAGCCCGCCGGGCGCGGCCCCGCCCCCGTCGAGGAGACCTGGGACACCGACGCCTATCTGCGGCACGCCCCCGAGGCGCTGGCGGCGGCCCGCTCCCACCTCGGCCCCGAGATCAAACTCCTGCACGACGCGCACCACCGCCTCACCCCGAACCAGGCCGCACGGCTGGGCCGTTCGCTCGAGGACCTCGACCTGTTCTGGCTGGAGGATGTCACACCCGCCGAGAATCAGGAGGTGCTCCGCACCGTCCGCGCGAAGACCACCGTTCCGCTCGCCATCGGGGAGGTCCTCAACACCGTCTGGGAATGCCAGAGTCTGATCACCGAGCAGCTCATCGACTACGTGCGCTGCTGCGTCACCCACGCCGGCGGCATCAGCCATCTGCGCCGCATCGCGGCCCTCGCCGACATCTGGCAGATCAAGCTCGGCCCGCACGGCCCCTCCGACGTCTCCCCCGTCGCGCTGGCCGCCTCGCTCCACGTCGGCCTTGCCACCCCCAACTTCGCCATTCAGGAGTACATGGGGTACGCCCCGCCGGTGCACGAAGTGTTCCGGCACGCCTGGTCGTACGAGGACGGGCATCTGCACCCGGGAGAGGCGCCGGGCCTCGGCATCGAGGTCGACGAGGAACTCGCCGCCCGCCACCCGTACGAGGCCGCCTATCTGCCTGTCGCCCGCCACCGCGACGGCTCGATGACCGACTGGTGACCCGGGCCGCGGCCGTCTGGTGAACTGATCGCGGCCGCCCACCGCAAGGACGCAAGGACGTACTCCCGCATGACCACCGCCTCCGCCCGTACCGCCCGGCTGTCCGCCGCCACCTCCCCGGCCGGCGCACTGCTGCACCACCGCACTCTCACCCCCGCCGACACCGGCATCGTCCACCTCGGCCTCGGCAACTTCCACCGCGCCCACCAGGCTGTTTACACCGCCGCCGCGCTCGCCCGCGAGGACGGCCCGTGGGGCGTTCTCGGCGTCGCCGGGCGCGCCACCGGCGTCGCCGACGCGCTGCGCGCCCAGGACCTGCGCTACACCGTCGCCGAGGTCTCCCCGGACGGCCTGCGCTGCACCGTTCCCGCCGTGCACACCGGAGTACTGGTCGCCGCACGCGAGCCCGAGCAGGTGCAGCGCGCGCTCGCCGCCCCCGGCACCCGCGTCCTGTCCCTCACCGTCACCGAGAACGGCTACACGTACTCGCCCCGCACCGGCGGCCTCGACCTCGACCACCCGGGCATACGGGCCGATCTGCGCGGCAACCGCCGCGCTCCGCAGACCACCCTGGGCCGCATCGCGCGCGCCCTCCAGGAGCGCGCCGCCACCCACGGCGCCCCGGTCACCGTTCTGAGCTGCGACAATCTGGTCGGCAACGGCGACCACACGCGCCGCCTCGTCGAAGAGTTCCTCGCCCAGCTGCCGGCCGGCGAGGGCGAGGAGGCCGGCGCCTGGCTGGCCGCCGGGAACGTGACCTTCCCCAACACCATGGTCGACCGCATCGTGCCGGCGACGACGGACGCGGAGCGCACCGCCGTCGCCGAGGCGCTCGGGGTGCGCGACGAAGTCCCCGTACCGGCCGAGCCGTTCAGCATGTGGGTACTGGAGGACCGTTTCGCCGCGTCCCGCCCGGCCTGGGAGGCGGGCGGCGCACTCTTCACCGACCACGTGGAACCGTACGAACTCCTCAAGGTCCGGCTGCTCAACGGCACGCACTCGCTCATCGCCTACCTGGGCGCCCTCGCGGGCTGCGACACCATTCCGCAGTCCACCGCGCAGCCCTTCGTCACGGAGGCGGCCCGGGCCGTGCTGCTGGGCGAGTACCTGCCGAGCCTCACCGTCCCCGACGACATCGACCTGGACACGTACGTGGCGCAGCTCTTCACCCGCTGGGCCAATTCGGCGCTCGGGCACCGCACCCGCCAGGTCGGCTCGGACGGCTCCGCCAAACTGCGCCAGCGCATCCCCGCTCCCGCACTGCTCCATCTGCGGGCCGGGCGGATGCCCCACCATCTCGCCCTCACCGTCGCCGCCTACCTGTGCTGCCTGGCCCCCTCCCCCGGCTTCGACCCCGGTGAGCACGCGGCCGCCATGGCGGACCCGGCTCGCGACCGCCTCGCCGCCCTGCGCGCCCGCACTTCTGACGGCCCGTCATTCGCCACCGCCGTCCTGACCGACGGCCTCCTCGGCGACGCCCTCCCGGAACACCCCGAATTCGCCCTCCGCACGGGCGAGTTCATCGACCTGATCCACACCCACGGCCCGCGGGCAGCGGCCACCGAGGCCGCCCGTTCCCACCCGGGCACTTAAGAGTCTGCGATCCGGCCCTCCCGCATTTCGATCGACCGGTCCGCGAAGTGGCGGACGACCGCACGGTCGTGGCAGATGAAGAGGTAGGCGAGGCCGAGCTGGTCCTGGAGGTCCGCGAGCAGGTTCAGGATGCCCGCGCGGACCGACGGGTCGAGGGAGGAGACCGGCTCGTCGAGGACCAGGAGCCGCGGCTCGGACGCCAACGCGCGGGCGATTCCCGCGCGTTGGCACTGGCCTCCGGAGAGCTCGTGCGGCAGGCGGTCACCATGGGACGGGGCGAGGCCGACCCGATCCAGCAGCTCGGCCACCCGGGCCGGGCCCGTCGCGTCCCAGCGGCCCTGGACGCGCAGCGGCTCCGCCACGGCGTCACGGATGCGGTGGCGGGGGCTGAGGGAGCCGTACGGGTCCTGGAGGACCGGCTGCATCCGGGGGCGGAGCGGGCGCAGCTCACGGTCGGTGAGCGCGGTCAGCTCCGTGCCTTCGAAGCGGACCTCGCCCGATGCCGGGCGGCGCAGTTGCAGCACCGCCAGGGCGGTGGAGGACTTGCCGCAGCCCGAAGGGCCGTTGACGGCGAGCGTCTCGCCGGCGTCCAGGGTGAACGAGACGTGGTCCACGGCGGTGACCGCGCCGTACCGTACGACGAGGTCGCGGACGTCGAGCAGCGGGTGGTCGCCGGTGCTCCGGGGCGTGGACGGGCTCATGCGGGCTGCTCCAGGAACAGGTCGGATGCCGCGTGCGGGACGTCGTCCCAGCGGTGGCAGGTGACGTCGTGGCCGTCGCCGGCCGGCCGCGGGCGCGGTTCCTCCCGGTGGCAGCGGTCCTCGGCCAGCGGGCAGCGCGGCGCGAAGGCGCAGCCGGGCGGCAGGCCGTCCGGCGTGGGCGGGGTACCGGGGATGACGGGCAGCCGTCGGCCGTTACCGCGCCGGCCGCCCGGCTCGCCCGGCTCGCCCTGTTCGTCCGGTGGCAGCGACGCCAGCAGTCCCGCGGTGTAGGGCGCCCGGGGACGGCCCAGTACGTCACGTGCCGGTCCCTGTTCGACCGGGCGGCCGGCGTACATCACCAGCACCCGGTCGGCGTGTTCCCTGACCACCGCCATGTCGTGCGTGACCAGCAGGAGGGCGGCGCCGACCGCTTCCCGCTGCTCGGCGAGTACGCGCAGTACCTGTTCCTGCAGCTCGGCGTCGAGCGCGGTGGTGGGCTCGTCGGCGACCACCACGTCCGGCTCGTTGACGGTGGCCATGGCGATCACGGCACGCTGCCGCATGCCGCCGGAGTACTCGTGCGGATACGCCCGCGCCCTGCGTGCGGCGTCGGCGATGCCCACCCGGTCGAGTGCGGCGACCGCCCGGGCGCGGGCCTCCTTGCGCGGCACACGGGTCACCGACCGTACGGCCGCGGCGAGTTGGTCCCCCACCGGATGCACCGGGGACAGCGCGGACAGGGCGTCCTGCGGGACGAGGGCGAGGCGCCGGCCACGGAGGGCCGCGAGCTCCTTGGGAGCGGCACCCACGAGTTCGGTACAGGCCCCCGAGTCCTCCCGGAGCCGTACGCTCCCCGTCGCCGTCGCATTCCCCGGGAGCATGCCTAGCAGCGCCCGCGCCGTGAGCGACTTGCCCGCGCCCGACTCCCCGACCACGGCCAGCACTTGCCGTGCGTGGACGTCGAAGGACACGTCGCGGACCACGTCGGTGGAGCCGAAGGAGACCCGGAGGTCGCGTACGGAGAGGAGCGCATCAGGGTGCGGTGTGCTCAAGGGAGGGCTCCTTCCGGGGAGACGGGGCGGAGTGGCCGGTGCCACGGCCGGTGCCACGGCTGGAGCCACGGGAGGACGAGCCGGGGCGGCTCTCCGCGTACGCCGCCGTCGACACCGCGAGGCCCGCCAGCAGGGCCAGGGCGACCGCCGGGGCCAGTGCCGCCCACGGCGCCCGCTCCACATACGCGCGGGACTCGTCGAGCAACAGTCCCCACTCGGGCGCCGGCGGCTGGGCGCCCAGGCCGATGAAGCCGAGCGAGGCGAGGGCGAGGGCGATGCCGGGCAGGCGGAGGAGCGCGTGCCGGGTGACGGGCCCGACGACGGACGGCAGCACGTGCCGGGACAGTATCCAGAAGGGCGGTGCGCCCATGGCCCGTTGGGCGGTCAGGAAGGCCGACGCGCGGACCTCCTGCACCAGCACCGCCGCGTGCGCGGCGAGCGGCGGCCAGGAGATGAGGGCCACCGCGAGGGCGGCGCCGCCCGTGCCGGGACCGGCCGCCGCCGCGACCAGGATGCCGACGATCACAGGGGGCAGCGCGTTCGCGATGTCCGCCGCGCCCGTCGCCACGCCCGGCAGGAAGCCGAGGGCCAGCGACAGCAGCAGGCTCACCGCGCTCACCGCCGCGGCCGTACCGACGGTCGACGCCGCGCCGTGCCCGAGGCGGGCCAGGACGTCGCGGCCCAGCCCGTCGGTGCCGAGCGGATGTGCCCACGACGGGGCCAGCAGCCGGGCCATGGTGTCCACCGCGTACGGGTCGCGCAGCAGCCCCCAGCCGATGGCGACCAGCAGGATCGCGCCCAGCACCACCGGGACCGCCGGATGCGTGCGTACCGGGCGCGGCGCGGGCAGCGTCAGTCCCGCGTCGCGCAGCGCGGGGCCCAGCAGCCGGCGCCGGACGAGTGCCGCCAGCGCGCCCGCCGCCAGGCCGAGGACCAGCAGGGCGAGCACGGAGCCCTGGAGCAGCGGCAGGTCCTGGGACTTGGCCGCGCCCAGTGCCGTACGGCCGATGCCGGGCACCGCGAATACCGTCTCCACGGCGACCGCGCCGCCGGTCAGGCCGACGGCCGCCATACCGAACTGCGGGACGAGGGGCGGCAGTACGCGCCGGAGCGCCGCCGCCGAGACGCGTACCCGGCCGACGCCCGCGCCCCGCCACAGCTCGACCCACCGCTCGTCCAGCACGGCGGGCAGCGCGTCCGCGACCAGCCGACCCAGCAGCCCGCCCGCGGGCACGCCGAGGGCGAGCGCGGGCAGTACCAGGTACTGCGGCCCCTGCCAGCCGGACGTGGGCAGGACACCGAGCCACACCCCGCACACCAGCAGGGCGACCGTGGCGAGCAGGAATTCCGGTACGGCGGCCAGCATGGCGGCGAACGCACCGGCCGAGCCGCGTCCGCGCAGCAGCACGGGCGCGACCAGCGCACAGGCCAGCAGCACGGCGACCCCGAAGGCGGCGGCCATGAGGCTCAGCGACACCTGGAGACCGGAGACCACGGACGGCAGGACGTCGGTGCCGGAGACCCACGATGTGCCGAGGTCCCCGCGCAGCGCTCCGGAGGCCCAGTTCCCCAGCATGGCCAGGGGGCCCGCGTCCAGTCCGAGGTCGGCGCGGATCGCGGCCAGCGCCTCCGGGGTGGCCTCCTGCTCGGCCGACCGGGCCCGCAGCACGGTCAGCGCCGGGTCCCGGCCGGAGAGCCAGGGCAGCAATCCGACGGCCGCCACCACGCCGGCCAGGCAGCCGAGGCGGGTGAGCCCGGCCGTACTCACCGGCCTCTTCGTGCGCAGCTTCATCTGACGGTGCGGTCTCACTTGACGCGGGTCTCCGCCGTGACCAGCTCGCGCTCGCGCGGGTCGTGGGCCACGCCCGCCACTCGGGCGGCGTCGCCCTGGATCACGCGCTCGTGCAGCAGCGGCACCGCGGAGTCGGTGGCGAGCACCGCGGCCTCGGCCTCGATGACCGCCTTGCGGCGCGCGTCACCGGTCTCCAGCGCGGCGGCCTTCGCCAGGGCCTTGTCGACCTTCCCGTCGGCGAGCTGGGGGATGTTGAAGGACCCCTTGGACGCGAAGTCGCTGTAGAGGTACGCGGCCGGGTCGCCGGAGTCCAGTACGGTCGCGCGGGAGAGCAGGAACGCGTCGAACTTGCCCGCCAGGGCGTCCGATTCGATGTTCGCGTACTCGCGGATCTCCAGCTTCACCTTGAAGCCGGCCTTCCGGAGCTGCTGCTGCAGCGTCGCCGCGGCCTCGGGCAGCTCGGCCCGGTCGGTGAACGTGCCGATGGTGATCGTCTCGGCCGGCGGGTCACCGGCCTTCGCCCGCTTCACCGGCGACCGCAGGCCCTCGGCCCACGGCAGCGCGGGGCCGAGCAGCCCCTCGGCGACATCGGCCCGGCCCTCGTACACACCCTTGACGATCGACTTCGCGTCGACCGCTTCCCGGGCCGCCGCCCGCACCGCCGGGTCCTTGAAGATGCCCTTCTCGGTATTCAGGTACAGCGTGTTGGTGCGCGGCATGGGCACCTCGGTGATGAGGTCCTGGTCGAGCACCGCGGCCTGCGAGACCGGGACTGCTTCCACGATGTCGGCCTCGCCGCTGCGCAACGCCGCGGCGCGGGCGGTGCCGTCGGGCACGAACTTCACATCGATTCCCGGGGCCTTGGCCTTGCCGCCCCAGTACCGGTCGTAGCGGTCGAGGCGCGCCGAGGAGGTGCCGTTGACCTTGGTGAGCTCGAAGGGCCCGGTACCGGCTCCGGCCGGGTTCACGGTCTTCCCCTCGTACGCCTTGGCCGCGAGGACCGACAGCTGCGGTGAGCTGAGGCGCTGCGGTACGAGCGGGTCCTCCTCGGCCGTGGTGACGACGACGGAGTCGCCCTCGGCCTTCGCGGTGAGCTCGACGCCGTCCAGGATGCGGGGCTTGGGGGAAGCGGTCGCGGCCTCGGTGAGGGAGCGGACGACGGCCTCGGGCGTGAGCTTCGTACCGTCGTGGAAGGTGACCCCGTCCCGGACGGTGAACGTCCACTTGCGGCCGGACTGCCGCCACTCGGTCGCCAGCGCGGGCTCGGCGTCCCCGTCCTCGTCCAGCTTCACCAGCGTCTCGGCCGTGGACCAGCGGGAGAGCTTGAAGGCGTCGTCGGACAGCGGAGACAGGCCCGAGCGCGGCGGCTGCATCATCGCCACACGTATGCGCTCGCCCCCGGAGGAGGCGTCACCGGAACCGGACGACGCCGAGAAGCAGCCGGTGAGCAGCGCGGAAGCCGCGGCGAGGGGCAGGAGGCGGACGGGCAGACGCACGGAACTCTCCGGTAAAGGGAAGGTCAAGGAGGGGTGCGACTGAAGGTAGCATGATGACAATCGTTTTCAATATTTGGCCGGGAGTGACCGCCATCACCCCATTCGCGGGCCAAGAGCCCGCGCCTAGGGCTTGTCGGTCAGGGCGCCGGCCGCGACGCGCAGGTCCGACACCAGTCCGGCATACGCCGCCTCGCGATCGTCGGAGCGCAGGATCGCCGACGGGTGGAGCGTTGCCACGACGAAGCTCCCTCCGTCGGCGGCCGCGCCCCGTTGCCCCGCTTCTTCGGGGAAGGGAATGAGGGTGCCCCGGTCCTTCGTCACCCGGAACGACGGCCCCAGCAGCGCCTTGCCCGCGGTCGCCCCGAGCGCCACCACCACCTCCGGGTCGACCAGGCGCAGCTCTGCATTGAGCCAGGGACGACAAGCCGTCATGTCGCGGAGGCTCGGTGCCTTGTGGATCCGGCGCTTGCCCCGCGTCGCGAGGGTGAACTTGAAGTGCTTCACCGCGTTGGTGACATACGTCTGATCGATGTCGATGGCAGCGTCCTGCAACGCCTTCCGCAAGAGGCCGCCGGCCGGCCCGACGAACGGCTCCCCCTGGCGGTCCTCCTGGTCACCCGGCTGCTCACCGACGAGCATGACGCGTGCCGACGCACTGCCCGCTCCGAAGACGGTCTGCGTGGCGTCCTGGAAGAGCGGGCACCCCTGGCAGTCCGCCGCCGCACGCCGATGAGCCGCAAGCCCCCCGCGCCGCGGCAGGAAGGGTGTCGCGTCGTACTGCTGCCCGGCGGAGTCACTACCGTTTCCGGTCATCGGCGTCGCCTCCCGAGTCGTTCTGCCCCTGGCCCTGCCGTGCTGCGTCGCTGCTCCACACCATCTTCGCCGCGCTCCGGCGCCATGGCAGCCGGACACGCCCGCACACCGATGTGCGCCGCGGTCAAGCGCGGTCGAGCAGGCGTCACCTACATGTGTGACTTGGCGTACGCAGGCGGCCGGTTTCGGCATGCTGGTACCTCGCAGTGCGGCAGGCCAAGCCGGATCGGCGTGGGGTCCGCCCTCGGGAACGGAAGAGATGCCGGCAGATGTGGCGCCCCTCGCAGTTCACCACTGTCTCGGTCTTCGTCGTGACCGTGGTGGTCATTCCGCTCACCGTCAACATCGCCAGCGAGTCCGTTCCGGCCCCTGTGAAGCCGTACCTGTGGCTCGCCTGGCCCGCCGCGGGCTTGTCGGCGGTGCTGGCCGCCGTGGCGGAGGCCCGGCAGCACGGGGCCCGGTCGTCCACCGGCGCAGCGCAGCCCGAGGAGGAACAGCTGGCGCGCGCTGCCGACCAGCTGTCCCCCACCGTGCGGTGCCAGTGGTCCGCCGAGGCGGAGATACGGATGCTCCACCGCCCCCAGCC
>NZ_NHSG01000152.1:0-15706 GCF_020024005.1 Streptomyces purpurogeneiscleroticus | reverse complement strand
TCCCTCCGCCGAACCCCCGTCACCCGCCGGCAGCGGCGGGCGGCCGCACAGCACCACCTGGGTCCCCGCCGAGGACAGTCGCGCCACGCGGGCCGCCAACGCGGCCGTATGCGCGGGGTCCTCGGTCGCGCCGCCGGTCAGTACCACGGCGCCGGCGCGCTGGCGGTGCAGCAGCGTGAGGTAGGTCAGCTCGCGCTCCGGGGAGCCGCCGGTGTTGCAGACCACGGCGAGCTTCTCGCCGCCGGAGGTGCCGTCGCCGCTCATCTCCGACTGCACCGCGCTCGCGAGTATGCCGAAGAACGGGTCGGCGACGTCGTTGACGAGGATGCCGACCAGGTCGGAGGTGGCCGCGGCGAGCGCGCTGGCCGGTCCGTTCGCGACGTACTCCAGTTCCGCGACCGCCCGCAGGACCCGGTCGCGGGTGGCCTCGGCCACCGGATAGTTGCTGTTCAGCACGCGTGAGACGGTCGCCGCCGAGACCCCCGCCCGCGCGGCGACGTCCGCCAGTGTCACGGTCATATCGCTCCCCGTCCCCCTTCCTGCGGCGCCCCGTACGGCGTCGCCCCTCTTGTGGCGCCTCGCGTCGCAGGCTAGCTTCTCTCGCGATGGAAAGCGCTTTCTATGTATCGCGTGACCGAGTGAGCGACTCCGGGCGCCGGATGCCGCGCGCCCTTCGCCGGCGCTTTCCGTGCGCTTGTCCGGTCGCGGACCATGTGGGCCGCGACCGGTACCACCGGTTGATGTGAGGGGTCGGGTTGTGACACGCAAGACCGTACGGATCGCGATGAACGGCGTGACCGGGCGCATGGGCTACCGCCAGCACCTGCTCCGCTCGATCCTCGCCCTGCGCGAGCAGGGCGGCCTGGACGTGGGCGGGGGCATGGTGATCTGGCCCGAACCGGTCCTGGTCGGCCGCGCGGAGCACAAGCTCGCGGCCATGGCCCACCGGCACGGCCTCACGGAGTGGTCCACCGATCTGGACACGGTGCTGGCCGACGACAGCATCGACATCTACTTCGACGCGCAGGTCACCGCCGCCCGCGAGGAGGCCGTCAAGAAGGCGATCGCCGCGGGCAAGCACCTCTACGTGGAGAAGCCCACCGCCACCGGGCTCGCCGGTGCGCTCGAACTGGCGCGGCTGGCCCACGCTGCCGGCATCAAGCACGGCGTCGTCCAGGACAAGATCTTCCTGCCGGGTCTGCTGAAGCTGAAGCGGCTCATCGAGGGCGGCTTCTTCGGGCGCATCCTGTCCATACGGGGCGAGTTCGGCTACTGGGTCTTCGAGGGCGACTGGCAGGAGGCGCAGCGCCCGTCGTGGAACTACCGGGCCGAGGACGGCGGCGGCATCGCGACGGACATGTTCCCGCACTGGGAGTACGTACTGCACGAGCTGTTCGGGCCGGTACGCACCGTCCAGGCCCAGCTGGCCACCCACATCCCGCGCCGCTGGGACGAGGCCGGGAAGCCGTACGAGGCGACCGCCGACGACGCCGCGTACGGGATCTTCGAGCTGGCGGGCGGCGCCGTCGCGCAGATCAACTCCTCCTGGGCGGTGCGCGTCAACCGGGACGAGCTGGTCGAGTTCCAGGTGGACGGCACGGAGGGGTCGGCCGTCGCGGGCCTGCGCCGCTGCCGGGTCCAGCACCGCTCCGCGACCCCCAAGCCGGTCTGGAACCCGGACCTGCCGGCCACCGAGGACTTCAGGGCGCAGTGGCAGGAGGTGCCCGACAACGAGACCTTCGACAACGGCTTCAAGGAGCAGTGGGCGCTCTTCCTGCGCCACGTGGTGCTCGACGAGCCGTGGCGGTGGGACCTCATGGCGGGCGCGCGCGGCGTGCACCTCGCCGAACTGGGCATCCGCTCGGCGCAAGAAGGGCGCCGCCTGGACGTACCGGAGCTGAGCCTGTGAGCGCCGCGTCCGAAGCCACGCCTGCCGCGTCCGAAGTCACGGTTGGGAGCGCTGCGCCTGTAGGTGGGGCGGTCCCCTTCACCTCCCGTACCGTCTTCGCCGCCGCGCACGTCGTCGCCGACCCGTATGCCGACACCGTCCCCGACGGCCCCGCCGTGCTGGACTGGGACGCCACCCTCGGCTTCCGGCGCCACCTGTGGTCGCACGGCCTGGGCGTCGCCGAGGCCATGGACACCGCGCAGCGCGGCATGGGCCTGGACTGGCCGACCGCCGCCGAGCTGATCCGGCGGTCGGCCGCCGAGGCCAGGGCGGTGGGCGGCCGGATCGCCTGCGGAGTGGGCACCGACCAGCTCTCGCCCGGGGAGGCGGAGCTGTCGGACGTGCGCGCCGCCTACGAGGAGCAGCTCGCCCTCGTGGAGGAGGCCGGCGGGCAGCCGATCCTGATGGCGTCGCGGCAGCTGGCGGCGGTCGCGGCCGGGCCCGAGGCGTACGCGGAGGTGTACGGGCACCTGCTCCGGCAGAGCAGCGAGCCGGTCATCCTCCACTGGCTCGGCCCGATGTTCGACCCGGCGCTGGAGGGCTACTGGGGCAGCGAGGATCTCGACGCGGCCACCGACACGTTCCTGCAGATCATCGCCGAGCACCCGGACAAGGTCGACGGCGTGAAGGTCTCGCTGCTCGACGCGGACCGAGAGGTGGCGCTGCGCCGCCGGCTGCCGAACGGGGTGCGCTGTTACACGGGCGACGACTTCCACTACCCCGAACTGATCGCCGGCGACCAACGCGGCTTCAGCCACGCCCTGCTGGGCGTCTTCGACCCGCTCGCGCCGCTGGCCGCCGAGGCGGTGCGGCTGCTGGACACCGGGAACACCGCCGCGTTCCACAAGGTCCTGGACCCCACTGTGGAGCTGGCCCGGCACCTCTTCGAAGCGCCGACCCGCTACTACAAGACCGGCGTCGTCTTCCTGGCCTGGCTCTCGGGCCACCAGAAGCACTTCACGATGGCCGGCGGACTCCAGTCGGCCCGCTCGCTGCGGCACCTGCGCCGGGCGTACGAACTGGCGGGCGGGCTCGGCCTGTTCCCAGACCCCGAGCTGGCCCGGCACCGTATGGCGCAGCTGACCGCCGTACTGGGAGGAGACGCATGACCAGCCGCACGAAGGACGACCTCGCGCGCCTCAGCCTCAACCAGGAGACGGTCAAGCAGTGGTCACTGCCCGAGCTGGCGGACGGCTGCGCGGCGGCCGGGCTGCGCCACGTGGGCCTGTGGCGCGAGCCCGTACAGAAGTACGGCGTCGACGCGGCCACCAAGCTCATGCGGGAGGCGGGGCTGACCGTCACCAGCCTGTGCCGCGGCGGCTTCTTCACCGCGGCCGACCCCCAGGGGCGCGCCACCGCGCTCGACGACAACCGGGCGGCGATCGACGAGGCCGCGGCCCTCGGCACGGACACCCTCGTCCTGGTGTCCGGCGGTCTGCCGCCCGGCAGCCGGGACCTGCACGGGGCGCGGGAGCGGGTGGCCGAGGCGCTGGCCGAGCTGGGGCCGTACGCCGCCGAGCGGGGCGTACGGCTGGCGATCGAGCCGCTGCACCCGATGTACGCGTCGGACCGCTGTGTCGTCTCCACCCTCGCCCAGGCGCTGGACCTCGCCGAGCGGTTCCCCGCGGAGCAGGTGGGCGTGGTCGTGGACACGTACCACCTGTGGTGGGACGACACGGTCGGGGAGGGGATCGAACGGGCGGGGCGCGGCGGGCGGCTCGCGGCGTTCCAGCTCGCCGACTGGGTGACCCCGCTGCCCGAAGGGGTACTGCTCGGCCGCGGGCAGCTCGGGGACGGGGCGGTGGACCTGCGGTGGTTCCGCGAACGGACCGAAGCGGCGGGGTACGACGGGCCCATCGAGGTCGAGATCTTCAACCCGGGCCTGTGGGAGCGGGACGGTGCCGAGGTACTGGCCGAAGTGATCGCTCGTTACCGGGAGCACGTACTGAGTCCGGAGTGAGGCGGGCGGGCGCAAGAGAGCCCGGGGGCTCGGCTGAACGCGCCGTGTGCGCCGTGCGTGCAGGCGCGGGCCGCGATGCGAACTGCGCCGAAAGAGGGGCGGAACCACGCAACCGTTCCGGCCCTTCGGGGGTCGTACTGGACATCGGCGCCTGATAGCGGGGGAGATCGGGGGATGGTCAGGCGCCGAGGCAAAGGGGGGGACCCGAGGGGGGACCGAGGGGCCCGGCGATAGGCCGGGCCCCTCGAAATGTCCAGCCGAAGTATCCGGCCTGTGGACAACCCACAGGCCCGGCCGCCGGGTTGTCCACAGGCCCCCGGCGATGTCCGACCCCGGCGGTACCTTCGGTTCCATGCAGCGAACGCGCGGGGGAGGCCCGAACAACCCACCCGGCCAGGCCGTCGTCGAAGGCGTCCTGGAGCGGATCACGTACGCCAACGAGGACACCGGCTACACCGTCGCGCGCGTCGACACCGGCCGCGGCGGCAATGATCTGCTCACGGTGGTCGGGGCGCTGCTCGGTGCCCAGCCGGGCGAGTCGCTGCGCATGGAGGGCCGCTGGGGCTCCCACCCCCAATACGGCCGCCAGTTCACGGTCGAGAACTACCGCACGGTCCTGCCCGCCACCGTGCAGGGCATCCGCCGCTATCTCGGCTCCGGCCTGATCAAGGGCATCGGCCCGCGGATCGCCGACCGGATCACCGAGCACTTCGGCACGGACACCCTCGAGGTCATCGAGAAGGAGCCGAAGCGCCTCATCGAAGTGCCGGGCCTCGGGCCGAAGCGGACGAAGATGATCGGCGCGGCCTGGGAGGAGCAAAAGGCCATCAAGGAGGTCATGGTCTTCCTCCAGGGCGTCGGCGTGTCCACCTCCATCGCCGTGCGGATCTACAAGAAGTACGGCGACGCGTCCATCTCCGTTGTACGGAACCAGCCGTACCGCCTCGCCTCCGACGTCTGGGGCATCGGCTTCCTGACCGCCGACCGCATCGCCCAGTCGGTGGGCATCCCGCACGACAGCCCGGACCGGGTGAAGGCGGGCCTGCAGTACGCGCTGTCCCAGTCCACCGACCAGGGGCACTGCTTCCTGCCCCAGGAGCAGCTGATCGCCGACTCCGTGAAGCTGCTGCAGGTGGACACGGGGCTGGTCATCGACTGCCTGGCGGAGCTGGCGGAGGATCCGGAGGGCGTCGTACGCGAGACCGTCCCCGCCCCGGACGGCGGCGAGCCCGTGACGGCCGTGTATCTCGTCCCCTTCCACCGCGCCGAGCTGTCCCTGGCCGGGCGGCTGCGGCGGCTGCTGCGGGCCACGGAGGACCGGATGCCGGCCTTCCACGACGTGCCGTGGGACAAGGCGCTGGCGTGGCTCGCCGACCGTACGGGAGCGGAGCTGGCGCCCGAGCAGGAGGCGGCGGTGAAGCTGGCGCTGACCGAGAAGGTCGCGGTGCTCACCGGCGGCCCCGGCTGCGGCAAGTCCTTCACGGTCCGCTCGGTGGTGGAGCTGGCGCGCGCCAAGAAGGCGCAGGTGCTGCTGGCGGCGCCGACCGGGCGGGCTGCCAAGCGGCTGGCCGAGCTGACCGGCGCGGAGGCCGCCACGGTCCACCGGCTGCTGGAGCTGAAGCCCGGCGGGGACGCCGCGTACGACCAGGACCGCCCGCTGGACGCCGACCTCGTGGTCGTCGACGAGGCGTCGATGCTGGACCTGCTGCTCGCCAACAAGCTCATCAAGGCCGTGCCGCCGGGCGCGCATCTTCTGCTCGTGGGCGATGTGGACCAGCTGCCGTCCGTCGGGGCCGGAGAGGTGCTGCGCGACCTGCTCGCGGACGGCAGCCCGGTGCCGGCCGTACGGCTGACCAGGATCTTCCGGCAGGCGCAGCATTCGGGCGTGGTGACCAACGCGCACCGGATCAACGCCGGGACGCTGCCGATCACGACCGGGATGCCCGACTTCTTCCTCTTCCCGCAGGAGGACACCGAGGAGGCCGGGCGGCTGACGGTCGATGTGGCGGCCCACCGGATCCCGGCGAAGTTCGGCCTCGACCCCCGGAGGGACGTACAGGTCCTCGCCCCGATGCACCGCGGCCCGGCCGGAGCGGGGGCCCTGAACGGCCTGCTGCAGCAGGCGGTCACCCCGGCCCGGCCCGACCTCCCCGAGCGCCGCTTCGGCGGCCGGGTTTTCCGCGTCGGCGACAAGGTCACTCAGATCAGGAACAACTACGAGAAGGGCCGCAACGGCGTCTTCAACGGCACGGTGGGAGTGGTCACGGCCCTCAGCGTCGAGGACCAGCGGCTGACCGTGCTGACCGACGAGGACGAGGAGGTGCCGTACGACTTCGACGAGCTGGACGAGCTGGCGCACGCGTACGCGGTGACGATCCACCGTTCGCAGGGAAGTGAGTACCCGGCAGTGGTGATTCCTGTCACGACGGGGGCGTGGATGATGCTGCAGCGCAATCTGCTCTATACGGCGGTTACCCGGGCAAAGCGATTGGTGGTGTTGGTGGGGTCACGGAAGGCCTTGGGCCAGGCGGTGCGGACGATATCGGCGGGTCGCAGGCATACCGCGCTGGATCACCGGCTTGGCGGCACGATGTGAGGTGTCACCCCTTTCCCCTTTGGGGCGAAGGGGCGCAAGATGGGCAGCTGGGCGGCACTGAGTGCCGTCTTAGGGCCCTATGGCCGACCCCGAGTGCACAGCCAAGGTCCAAATGGGGGAAGGTATAGGCAGTCAGGGCACCTCGAAGAAGAGGCACAACGTCGGTGAGGGATGACGTGAGCGACAACTCTGTAGTACTGCGTTACGGGGACGGCGAATACACCTACCCGGTCGTCGACAGCAGCGTCGGCGACAAGGGCTTCGACATCTCGAAGCTGCGCGCACAGACCGGTCTGGTGACCCTGGATTCCGGTTACGGCAACACCGCTGCGTATAAATCCGCGGTCACCTATCTCGACGGTGAAGCGGGCATTCTCCGGTACCGCGGCTACCCGATCGAGCAGCTCGCAGAGCGCAGCACGTTCATCGAGACCGCGTACCTGCTTATCAACGGCGAGCTGCCGACCGTCGACGAGCTGTCCTCCTTCAAGGAGGACATCACCTACCACACGCTGCTCCACGAGGACGTCAAGCGCTTCTACGACGGCTTCCCGCGGGACGCCCACCCGATGGCGATGCTGTCCTCGGTCGTCAGCGCGCTGTCCACCTTCTACCAGGACAGCCACAACCCGTTCGACGAGCAGCAGCGCTACCTCTCCAGCATCCGGCTGCTGGCCAAGCTGCCGACGATCGCGGCGTACGCGTACAAGAAGTCGGTCGGTCACCCGGTCGTCTACCCGCGCAACGACCTCGGTTACGTCGAGAACTTCCTGCGCATGACCTTCTCGGTGCCCGCCGCCGAGTACGACCTGGACCCGGTCGTCACCAGCGCCCTGGACAAGCTCCTGATCCTGCACGCCGACCACGAGCAGAACTGCTCGACCTCGACCGTGCGCCTGGTCGGCTCCTCGCAGGCGAATCTCTTCGCCTCGATCTCGGCCGGCATCAACGCGCTGTGGGGCCCCCTGCACGGCGGTGCGAACCAGTCCGTGCTGGAGATGCTGGAAGGCATCCAGCGCGACGGCGGCGACGTCGACACCTTCATCCGCAAGGTGAAGAACAAGGAAGACGGCGTGAAGCTCATGGGCTTCGGGCACCGCGTCTACAAGAACTTCGACCCCCGGGCGAAGATCATCAAGGCGGCGGCGCACGACGTCCTCTCCGCGCTGGGCAAGTCCGACCAGCTGCTGGACATCGCCCTGAAGCTGGAGGAGCACGCGCTGGCCGACGACTACTTCGTCGAGCGCAAGCTCTACCCGAACGTGGACTTCTACACCGGCCTGATCTACCGGGCCATGGGCTTCCCGACCGAGATGTTCACCGTGCTCTTCGCGCTCGGCCGGCTCCCCGGCTGGATCGCCCAGTGGCACGAGATGATCAAGGAGCCCGGCTCCCGCATCGGCCGTCCGCGCCAGATCTACACCGGCGTGGTCGAGCGCGACTTCGTGCCGGTCGAGCAGCGCTGACCCCAGGCTTCGCCGTCCGCCGGCCCGCGGTGCGGGCCGGCCAGGACGCGCCGCGAAAGCGGCTGCAAACCGCCGTGAACGCGGCTGAAAAGCACCGCGAAAGCGGCTGTGAAAAGGCGGAAAGCGCCCCTCGCTCCAGATCCCCCCACGGGTCCGGAGCGGGGGGCGCTTCCCTTTCCCGGGTCGGATTCCCCCCACGGGATCCGTCCGGGCGTCCATTGAGGGCACCCTGCTCTACTGCGTTGCGCGAGCTGCCGGGACGCGCACGTACGGGAGGGCCGCTCAAAGCTCCCCGGGCACGTCGCCCCGGCCACGCGTACCGGACGAAGTCCCCCAAGACCGGTCCGGTTGCCTAGTACAAGCCCCGCCGGGGTGCTTGTACTGCACGGTTAGACTCACGACCCCCTCGAATGGTTACGTCCGAACCTCTGTGATCTGGGTCTCTTGCCATATCGGGCGAATACGGTCAAGGGCCCCTGTCAGGAGATCGGGGCCCCAGTGTATGGGTACGGTGCGGGTTGTGAGAACTATGTGAAGGTCCCCAATCAGGTGAAGAACCCCACCCAGTTATCGGGCGAAGAACGGGAACTCCCGGGGCCCTGTGCGCATCCCGGGAGCTTCGTCCCCGCTTCGTCCCACGACGGGGCCGTCCGCCCGCAGAGTCTCATGCCGGCTCGCAGAGTCTCCTACGTGAAGGACCGCAGCCGCAGGCTGTTCGTCACCACGAAGACCGACGAGAACGCCATCGCCGCCCCCGCGATCATCGGGTCGAGCAGCCCGGCCACCGCGAGCGGGATGGCCGCGACGTTGTAGCCGAACGCCCAGAACAGATTGCCCTTGATCGTTCCCAGGGTGCGCCGGGCGAGCCGGATGGCGTCGGCCGCGACCCGGAGATCCCCGCGGACGAGGGTGAGGTCGGCGGCCTCGATGGCCGCATCGGTACCGGTACCGATGGCCAGGCCCAGGTCGGCGCGGGCGAGCGCGGCGGCGTCGTTCACGCCGTCCCCGACCATCGCGACCGACCGGCCCTGCTCCTGCAGCCGCTGTACCGCCGCGACCTTGTCCTCCGGCATGACCTCGGCGAACACCTGGTCGGGATCGATGCCGACCGCGCGGGCGACGCTCGCCGCGACGGCCTTGTTGTCGCCGGTGAGCAGTACCGGGGTCAGCCCGAGCGACCGCAGCCGCGCGACCGCCTCCGCACTGCCGTCCTTCACGGTGTCGGCGACGGACAGCACGCCGCGCACCTGCCCGTCCCAGGCGACCAGGACCGCCGTACGGCCCGCGGCCTCGGCCCGGTCCCGGGCGTCGGCGAGCTCGGCGGGGAGCGCGGAAAGCTCCGCGGTGGCCAGCAGGCGCTCGCGGCCCACGACGACCTCGTGGCCGTCCACTGTGCCGCGTACGCCCAGGCCCGCCACGTTCTCGAAGCGTTCGGCCGCCGGAAGATCCCCTACGCGCTCCTGTGCGCCCTCCGCGATCGCCCGGGCCACCGGATGCTCCGAGGCGTGCTCCAGGGCGCCGGCGAGCCGCAGGAGGGTCCGCTCGTCCGTGTCCGCCGCCGGGACCGCCTCGTACAGGCTCATCCGCCCGGTGGTGACCGTGCCGGTCTTGTCCAGGACGACCGTGTCGACCCGGCGCGTGGACTCCAGTACCTCGGGACCCTTGATCAGGATGCCGAGCTGGGCGCCCCGGCCCGTACCGACCATCAGCGCGGTCGGCGTGGCCAGCCCGAGCGCACACGGGCAGGCGATGATCAGGACGGCGACCGCGGCGGTGAACGCGGCGGTGGCGTCGCCGGTCACCAGCAGCCGGACGACGAGCGTGGCCAGGGCGATCACCAGTACCACCGGCACGAAGACGGCCGAGATCCGGTCCGCGAGCCGCTGCGCTTCGGCCTTGCCGTTCTGCGCGTCCTCCACGAGCTGCGCCATCCGCGCGAGCCGGGTGTCCGCGCCGATGCGGGTGGCCTCGACGACGAGCCGCCCCGCGGTGTTCACGGTCGCGCCGGTCACGGAGTCGCCCGGCGCCACGTCGACCGGTACCGACTCGCCGGTCAGCATCGAGGCGTCCACGGCCGAGGTGCCCTCGACGACCGTCCCGTCCGTCGCGATCTTCTCCCCGGGCCGTACGACGAACCGGTCGCCGACGGTCAGCCGGTCCACCGGCTCCCGTACCTCCCGGCCGCCCCGCAGGACGGTCACGTCCTTGGCGCCCAGGTCCATGAGCGCGCGCAGCGCCGCGCCCGCCTTCCGCTTGGAGCGGGCCTCCAGATAGCGCCCGAGCAGCAGGAACGCGGTGACTCCGGCCGCCGCCTCCAGGTAGATCGCGGACGAGCCGTCCCCGTGCCGGGCCGTCAGATCGAAGCCGTGCCGCATCCCCGGCATCCCGGCGTGCCCGAAGAACAGCGCCCACAGCGACCAGCCGAACGCGGCCAGCGTCCCGAGGGAGACCAGGGTGTCCATCGTGGCGGCGCCGTGCCGCAGGTTCGTCCAGGCCGCGCGGTGGAAGGGGTACGCGCCCCAGACGACGACCGGCGCGGCCAGCGTCAGGCTCAGCCACTGCCAGTTGTCGAACTGCAGTACAGGAATCATCGACAGCGCGATCACCGGAGCGGCGAGCACGGCCGAGACGATCAGCCGCTGGCGCAGCGCCGCCAGGGCGCTGTCGGGCCCCTCCTGGGCTGCGGCTTCCTTCTCCTCGTGTGCGCCCGGCGCGGGGGCGGCCGGCTCCGGCTCGGGCTGCGGCTCGTGCGCCGTATACCCGGTCCGCTCCACCGTGGCGATCAGATCGGCGATCTCGACGCCCGGCTCATAGGCGACCCTCGCCTTCTCCGTCGCATAGTTGACGGTGGCGGTGACGCCCTCCATGCGGTTGAGCTTCTTCTCCACGCGCGCGGCGCACGAGGCGCAGGTCATGCCGCCGATGGCCAGCTCGACCTGCGCCTGCACGGCTGTGTCCGGCATGGGGGTCAGGCCCGGCCCACGAGCTCGTAGCCGGCCTCGTCGACGGCGGCGCGCACGGCCTCCTCGTCGAGCGGGGCCTGCGAGACGACGGTGACGAGGCCGGTCGCGGCGACCGCCTCGACCGAGCTGACACCGGCGATCTCCGAGATCTCCTGCTTCACGGCGCCCTCACAGTGACCGCAGGTCATGCCGGTGACCTTGTAGGTGGTGGTGACGGACTGGTCGGCCGGTGCGGACATGGGATTCTCCTAGTGCCGGGGTGACGGTTGGTGTTCCACGTTCCACTTTATACCCCTAGGGGGTATTAACGCACGGGTGTCCCGAGTCACTGCCGAAAAACCCACCCGAACCCTACGGAATTGGCCATGCTGCCGTGATGGGGTCAGCCTGGAAGAGCACGAGGAATGCCGGGCCGAGGGATCGGGGCCGCCGTGAACGCGCTCGCCATCTACGGGCTGCTGGCACTGACCACCGCGCCACCACTGCTGCCCAACGCCGCCCTGCTCGCCTGGGCAGGCACCCTCGCCGCCCACGGCACCCTCCACCTCCCCGTCGTCCTCCTGGTCGTGGCCGGAAGCGCGGTGGCGGGGGACCTGGTGCTGCATGTGATGGCACGGAGGTTCGGGGGGCCGGCGCGACGGTGGCTGCAGCGGAACGATCGGCGTCGCGCCATTCTCGATCGCGCCTCGGCGCAGCTGGAGCGCCATGGGGTGCCGTTCGTGGCAGGGCTGCGTTTTCTCCCTGCGGGGCGTATTGCAGGCGCGCTCGCCACAGGGGTCGTGCGGTACCCCGTACGTCGCTACCTTCTCGCCAGCCTCATCGCGGAGTCCGTATGGGCGACCTATTCGGTCGGCGCCGGATACCTGGGCCGCGCCGCTGCCGGCGGCTTGCTTCCTGCCTTGGTCCTCGCGGTTGGCGTGTCGCTCACTGTGGCTGCGGCAGGCGCCCTCGTTCCTGTGGTGAGCAGTCGTTGCCGGGTGCGTCGAGAGAAGAAGCGCGACCAAGGAGCTGCGCAGAGGGGCGGCGCAACGCGGCCGGGCTCAACATTGCGTGAGCGGTGAGCCGCTTCAGCTGCCGGCCAGGAGTCACTGATCAAACGCGTGGGATCCCACCGTTGTCGGCGCACCCGAGATTCTGCGCCATTTTGAACGTCAGAGCCTGCAGGATCTCGAGATTCCGCTTCCTCGGGTCCGCTTTGCGGGGGGTGGCTCCATAGACGAGTTCCGCATGGATGAGGGATCCGTCGTTTTCTCCGGTCGCCGAATCAGGTGATTTGCAGTCGAAGAAAATATCCGCGGTACCGTCATCGCCGATCGCCCGCAGGCCGATGGGCAGGGTGGTGACACCGACTGCTTCGCTCTCGTCAGGCGGAAGCCGATCGATTGTTTCGAAAAATACACTGATCTTTCGCACGGCGTTCTTGCCCGTCGGCTGCTGCGGCTGGATCTCGCAGGACAGGTATCGGGCCTCTCCCTCTTCGCCAGGGGAAGTCGAGATCCCTCTCTTCAGTATTCCTGGTACCGAGGAATGGCTGATGTGCTTGAACTCTTTCGTTTCGGTAATCCCCTCAAGTGATGATGCGGCCTTCGGGGAGAGTCCTCCGCATGCCTTCTCGGCGGCGAGCCGGGCGTCGGGGCTCTTTTTGTCTGCAGTGTCACTGCTGCAGGAGGTGAGCACAGTGGCGAGCGCAACAGTGCACAAGATAATCGTCTTGCGGAACATTAGTCCTCACTTGCCGGAGTTCGGGGTGATGACGGTGACGGCATCGATGCCGTCATTGTATTTTCCTTCGACTGCCGCGTGTGCTTCCCTTGACCACTGGGTATCGTCGAGATTATTCACGGTGATGTAGGCGTCCATCGGTGCAACGGCACGCCCCTGCCCCAGGGCAGTGAACTCCATGAGGTCCATCTGTTCCTTCCTGGAGTAGTTAGGGCCGCTTTCTTCGAGTTGGTGATTGAGGTTGATCCCGTAGTCGGTGATGTATGCGTTTCCGCCCATGCCTACGACCTGGGGCACCGCGAAGGCTGCGACCGCGGCGGCGCCTGCGGCGGGAGCTGCGAACGGAAGGGCGACTGCGGCCGTTCCGAGCCCGATGGCGGCGCCATACCTGAATTTCTTCCACTCGGCGGCATCGGCAAGCTTCTGCTCGGCTTCCTTCGTAGCCTCGCCGTAGTGCTCGTGAATGCTGTTGATTCGCGCCTGGTCGAGAATCCCGTGCATTTTTGCGCCGGTTGCCAGCATTTCGGAAACTTGCGCGTTCGGCTCAGGGTGGGCCCTCAGGCTGCTGGCTGTGTACTCCTGCTGCGCAATTGAAAGGATCTTGTAGCCTTCTTCAGTCGAACCAGCCTGCGCCAGGAATCCGACCGCCGTGCCGTGCGCCAGATTCACATGCCCTGCGCCTCGGTGCTGGAACGTGGATTCAAGAAGCTGCTGGTCGGTATGTGAATTACCGAAATTCCCTGCAGCCCAGTCCAGATCGTCGATATAGCCGGCCCCCATTCTCGCCAGGCTGTCGCCGATTCCGTGCCGGTCCTTGAGGTACTCGGGGTCATTGCTGACCGCCTTCATGACCTGCTCTGCGACATTCGCGGTTCGGTCGTCCCGATGCAGCCCCAGTTCGGGGTGGTCGTACGGGATGCCCAGCGTCGCAGCTTCGATCGCATGGCCCAGCGAATCGTAGTTCGCCTTCGGCGTTTCTGGCCACTTTCGGTCCTCCAGCAAGTACTTGAGGTCCGGGTCCATGTTCTGCTGCCAGGTGCCGGCGGAGTCTTTCCAGTTCTTGGCTTCAAACATGGCCGTGGCTGCCTCGGGATTGTGTCCCAGCCCCTCGAGATAGCCGGCCATGGGATCCACTCCGTGGTCGCTCCGGCTGCTGAAATCCAGGTACGGGACATATCCTTCGGGTTGCCAGAGCTCCTTGGGAGTCATCTCTTTATGGCTCTTCTCGAAGCCGATCAGCGCCTTACCGTAATCGGCCAGGAAGCTTTTGTCGTAGTCACCGTTGCGCATCAGGCTGCTCATCACCTGGAACCCGTAAGGTCCCGTGGTGGAGGTGCCCATCTCCATGTCGATGATCTCGAGACGCCTGCCGCCGATGCGCGACATGTCTCTCTTCCAGTCGTCCATCTCTTGGCTGCTGGAGTGGGAAGCGGTTGCGAGAGTGTGACCCAAAGATTGCTGGATTTTGGCCGAGGTCTTCGTCATGGCGTCACCGGTCTGTTGCCGGTCGGCGATCCTGGTCCAGAATTCCAAGGTCTGCTGGGGGCCGAGAGCAGTGGCGAACTTCTCCGCGAAGTAGGGGTCGCCTTCATGCTGAGCCAGGATACGGTTGATTCTCTGGACATCGCTCAGGCTGTACGTCCTTTGCACACCTGCGAGCTTCGTCAGTGCCCTGAGGTCCGCAGCAGCCTCTGCGCGCCCGTGCTTCGCACTCTTGATGCTGTTGTACGTCCGGGAGTCGAACCCCTTTTTTCGGCCGTTGAAATCCTGGCTCAGTGCCCAGTACAGGACGTCGTCCGCTTCTTTTGCGGTGTCCACCTGCCTCTGAATGCTGTCGCGGTAGGCGCGGAGCGATTCCTGATAACTTTTGTTGATCCCTGCGATCTGCTCGGCGGGAGTGTCTTCGGGCAGGTCGATGAAGACTTCACCGTCCGGCTTGATCGACAGATATTTTTCCTTCTCGATGTCTGCTGTGAGAGCCTTCAGCCTCGACTGGGCATGAGTGAAGATCTCGTGTGCGTCGTCCAGCAGGCGATGGACATCTGCTGCTTCGTCGGCAGCGGAATCAATCTGTTTCCTGGTCAAATTGAGTTTGTCGTATGCCGCATCCGCAGTGTCTCCCTGCCAGTCGGAACCGCGAAGACCCTTTTCGACCGTCGTCGTGTACTGGGTGCTGACATCCCTGAACTCTTCCGGGAGCCTCTTCCACTTGCCGACCGCCTGGGAGAGTTCGGCAAAGTCGGCGTTGATCAAAGTTTTGTAGTCAAGCACTGTGCGACATCCCCGTCAGACCCGTCCGTCGTCCCGGCTCGTTCCGGGCCGCCCGCCGCCCTTGCCACCGTGCCGGTACTTTTCTCCCTCGGCCCGGTCGCGCGCTTCGAAGTCGTTGGCAGCGGCACGGAGAGCTCCCGCGACGTCGTTCTGCAGCAGGCCCTTCACATAGTCCATCTGCGAGGTCCAGCGCTTCTTGAAGACGTCGAACGCCGGCCCTGACCTGAACCCGGCGAGACTGGCCGCTACCTGGCCCGTCTCCTTGGTGGCCTTGTCGTCGGCGGCCAGGAAGTCCCTTCGGACGATGTCTGCTTTCTCGGCTCGATGGCGCAGCACGCTCGGAGTGACGTGCAGTCGTTGCCCTCCACCGCCACCTGCGCTGGCAGGGGCGCTGTTCAGCCGCATGCGGGTGTGCTGATTCGCCGTCGCAGTGGCTTTGAGCGCTGCCCACTCTTGTTCGAACGACATGGCCCCCCGCTGTTTCGTTTTCGGTGTGACGCGACAGATGCGGTCACGGATGTCGCTGTGGGCCGGTACTACCTCGGAGGTGAAGCGGCCCTTTGGCAGACATGAGGCTGAAGTTAGCAAGTGGAGGGCCGCGATGCAGCTGGTCTCACGCCAAGGGGGCGTTCAGCCGGTCCAGTTGACGAGCAGCGGCCGCCCGGTCAGCGGAGCAGGTTGATCGCCGCTGCCGTGGTCAGGAGGAGGGTGAGGCGGGTGAAGAGGGGTTGGTTGAGGTGGGGGATGCAGCGGCGGCCGAGGTGGGCGCCGAGGAGGAGG
>NZ_NHSG01000151.1:0-15965 GCF_020024005.1 Streptomyces purpurogeneiscleroticus | reverse complement strand
TGCACGGACGCGCCGGCCGCGCGCCGGCGCGTCCGTGCACCGGGAAGCCGCGCTCGGCCCGCTGCGGGAGCATTCCCGGGACCGCGTGCGCGCCCGAGGGCGCGTAGGTGAAGGACATGCCGCCGCGGCCGAAGCCGCCGCCGTCCAGGCCGCCCCGGCCGAACGCACCGCGCCCGAGGCCGCCCTCACCGAGCCGGGCCGCGGGCGCGCCGGGATCACCCCCGGGCAGCCCCTGGAGCCGCGCCAGCAGCCCGTCGGAGGGCCCGGGCGGCGCCATTCCGGCGAAGACGTTCTTCAGTTCCCGCTGGGCGTCCGCCTCGGCTTTGCACTTCCCGCACGTGGCGAGGTGCGCGAGCACCCGCTCACGCTGATCGTGCCCCAACTCCCCGTCGACCAGAGCCGCGAGGCGGTCGCCGAGATGCTGCTCAGCGGGGGACTGACCGCCGCTACCGCTCACGCGATTCCGACCTCCCCTGTTGTCAGGGGCGCGAACGCGCGCTGCTGCTGCTCGCGCTCCCGCTCCTCGGCGCGCGCCGCCGGGGAGCGGTGCTTGAGCGCCTTGCGCAGATGGGAGCGGCCGCGGTGGATACGGCTGCGGACCGTGCCGAGCTTGACGCCGAGGGTCGCGGCGATCTCCTCGTACGACAGGCCCTCGATGTCGCACAGGACGACGGCGGCGCGGAACTCGGGCGCGAGGGTGTCCAGCGCCTGCTGCACGTCGGCGTCGAAGTGGGTGTCGTTGAACTGCTGCTGCGGGCCGGCCTCGCGGCTGGGCAGCCGCTCGGCGGCGTCGTCGCCCAGCGCGTCGAAGCGGATCCGCTGCCGTCGGCGGACCATGTCCAGGAAGAGGTTGGTCGTGATGCGGTGCAGCCAGCCCTCGAACGTACCGGGGGTGTACGTCGAGAGCGAACGGAAGACGCGGACGAAGACCTCCTGGGTGAGGTCCTCGGCATCGTGCTGGTTTCCCGTCAGGCGGTAGGCGAGGCGGTACACACGAGCACTGTGGGTGCTGACGATCTCCTCCCAGCTGGGCGGAGTCCACGCCTGGGATTCCGCATCGGCGGCAAAGGTCGCGGTAGGTGCGGAGTCGTTCGCGCGGGCACGGTCAGCATTGTTGGTCACGGATTTCGGCTCGCCGGCCGACCTTCGAAAACGCAGCAGCGTTCTTCGGTCACCCGCCGCAGCCGCACCTCCCCTGGTGGCTCTGGTGGTGTCCAGTAGAGCCCCTACCATATCCACCTCACCCGTTAGCTCCGGATAAGCAGTTTTGACCTGCATTTGGTCCGGCTTGTGGTTCTCTTCCGACTTCACCCGCGCATCCCCCCTGTTCCCCTTCAACGCCCGGTCCCATCTGCGGGTTCCCGCACTCAGCGGATACAGTCACGGTTGCGTCAACTACGGGGACAGGAGAGGGCCATTACCGGCAACCGGCAGACGAGCTTGGCATTCGCCGAGGCATACGGCGCCGGGACCATCGACGACACGGCCGACGCCGCCCTGCACTGGTCCCGCGACCGGGCCCGGGAAGCCGGCATCCGTACGGTCTCGACCGGCACCGGATCGGCCCTCAGCCTGCTCGCCGCGACCGCGGACGCCAAGGCCGTCGCGGAGATCGGCACCGGCACCGGCGTCTCCGGCATCTACCTCCTGCACGGCATGCGCCCCGACGGCGTCCTGACCACCGTGGACCTGGAGCCGGAGCGGCAGCAGTTCGCCCGGCAGGCGTTCCGCGCCGCCGGTTTCGCCGGCAACCGCGCCCGCTTCATCCCCGGCGGCGCCCTGGAGGTGCTGCCCCGGCTCGCCGACGGCGGCTATGACCTGGTCTTCTGCGACGGCGACCGGATGGAGTACGCCGAGTACCTCGCTGAATCGTTGCGCCTGCTGCGCCCCGGCGGGGTGGTCTGTTTCGAGGGCGTCTTCGCCGACGGCCGGACCGTCGACTCCGGCGAGCAGCCTGCGGAAATACAGCGGCTGCGGGAGCTGCTGCGGTCCATCCGCGAGAGCGTGCACCTGGTGCCGTCGCTGCTGCCGGTGGGCGACGGCCTGCTGTGCGCGGTCAAGCGCGGCTGAGGGTACGCGCGCCGGGGCCCCTGCGCTGCGGGTGAGTAGGGGTGCGTAGGGTGCCCGGGGCGAGAACGCGTACGCCGGGTCCGATCCCCCGTACGTCCATGCGTGTACACACGGACGCGTATTTCCGGGTCCGGCCGCTACGCCGGGGATACGACACGGCCCCGGGGCCGGGCGCGTATCGCGTACGCGCCGCCCACCGGGGCCGGACATTCAGTGAGGCTCCGCCTGCGTCAGACGCTGACCTTGTCGAGAGCCTCGCCGAGAGCCTTGGCTTCGTCCGGAGTCAGCTCGACGACGAGCCGACCGCCGCCTTCGAGCGGAACGCGCATGACGATGCCCCGCCCCTCCTTGGTCACCTCGAGCGGGCCGTCGCCCGTCCGCGGCTTCATGGCCGCCATGCTCGTTCCCCTTCCTGAAACCAGCTCATCGTCAGCCGACGGCCCTCTGGAGAGGGGCACGCGTCACCGGCATCGAACACATTGCTTCCATGTCATTATCCCGCATCGCAGGACCCGATGACCAACATCAGCGAGCATCCCTTCGGCAACGGACATTCGCAAAACCACTCAATTCGGGGAGTCACCTGCGATACTGCGCCACCTGCCACTACGCGGCGCGCTGTGTTTCTTTGATGTACGTCACACGACAGCGCCGATGATCTCCGGCATTCTGATCGCCGGGCCGCACTCGTTCCCGCAGCCCGAGCCGCGACGGAGGGGATCCCACCATGGCCGACACCGTGCTCTACGACGTCACCGACGGCGTTGCCACCATCACGCTGAACCGCCCCGATGCGATGAACGCGCTCGACACGGAGACCAAGGTCGCCCTCCGTGACACCGCGCGCGAGGCCGCCGCCGACCCCGCCGTACGGGCGGTCCTGCTGACCGCCACCGGGCGCGCCTTCTGCGTCGGGCAGGACCTCAAGGAGCACATCGGGCTGCTGGCCGAGACCCGCGAGAGCGGCGAGGGCAATGCGCTGAGCACCGTGCGCGAGCACTACAACCCCATCGTCGAGGCGCTCACCGGCATGGCGAAGCCGGTGGTCGCGGCGGTGAACGGGGTCGCGGCCGGGGCCGGCGCGGGCTTCGCGATGGCCGCCGACTACCGTCTCGTCGCCGACTCCGCCTCCTTCAACACCTCCTTCGCCGGCGTCGCGCTGACCGCCGACTCCGGCATGTCCTGGACGCTGCCGCGGCTGATCGGCCACGGCCGCGCCGCCGATCTGCTGCTCTTCCCGCGCAGCATCAGCGCCCAGGAGGCGTACGAGCTGGGCATCGCGAACAAGGTCGTACCGGCGGCGGAGCTGGCCTCGGAGGCCCGCGCGCTCGCGCTGCGGCTGGCACAGGGGCCGACCGCCGCCTACGCCGCGATCAAGGAGTCGCTGGCGTACGGCACCGACCACTCGCTGACCGAGACGCTCGCCAAGGAGGACGAGCTGCAGACGCGGGCCGGTGCCTCGGAGGACCACGTGATCGCGGTGGAGGCATTCGTGAAGAAGGAGAAGCCCAAGTTCGTCGGGCGGTGACGCGCGCGGCGCGGGGCCCGACGGGCCCCGCACGGGCCTGTCCGGGCCTGTCCGGGCCCTCGACCAGGGGCTACGCCGCCGTCTGTGCCGTCTCCGTCTCCTCGCGTACGTGACAGTCGGCCAGGTGGTCGTTGACCAGCCCGCACGCCTGCATCATCGCGTACGCCGTCGTCGGGCCGACGAAGCGGAAGCCGCGCTTCTTGAGGTCCTTGGCGAGCGCGGTCGACTCGGGGGTGACCGGCAGGACGTCCGCGGCACTGCGGGGCGCCGGACGGGCCGCGCGGTCCGGGGCGTACGACCAGATCAGGGCGTCCAGCTCGCCGGGCGCCAGCGCCGCGGCGACCCGGGCGTTGGCGAGCGTGGCGGCGATCTTGAGGCGGTTGCGGATGATGCCCGGGTCGGCGAGCAGCCGCTCGGCGTCCGCCTCCGTGAACCGCGCGACCTCGGCGATCCGGAAGCCCGCGAAGGCCGCGCGGAAGCCCTCGCGGCGGCGCAGGATCGTGATCCAGGACAGGCCCGACTGGAACGCCTCCAAGGACATCCGCTCGAACAGCGCGTCGTCCCCGTGGACCGGGCGGCCCCACTCGGTGTCGTGGTACGCGCGGTAGTCCGCCATCGACTCGGCCGCCATGCCCCAGGGGCAGCGCGGCACGCCGTCCGGCTCGGTCAGGACGCCGCTCATGCGCTCGCACCGCCCTCAGGGGTCTCGCGCGAGCCGGCCGGCCCCGCTGTGCCACCCGGCCCCTCTATGCCGGTCGGCTCCTGTATGCCGGCCGACTCCTGTATCCCCGGGGGCTTGCGCAGGTCGGCGCCCTCCCCCGGCGTCGTCGGGCGCGCGTCCGCGGCCGGGCCCCGGCCGCCCATCGCCGCCGCGTGCGCCCCCGCCAGGGCGGCCTCCAGCTCGGCGATCCGGGCGTCCCGCTCGGCCAGCTCGGCGCCGAGGCGGTCCAGTACGTCGTCCACGTCCGTCATCCGATATCCGCGCAGCGCGGGCGGCAGCCGCACCTCCTCCACGTCCGCCCGGGTGCAGGGTCGGTCGGCGGGCAGCGGATCGTGCAGCCGCTCGGGCTCGGCCTCCCGCAGCGCGCCGCCGTCACCGCCACCGATCACGGCGAGCGTGACCACGGCGACCACCGCGACCAACGCGATGAGCAAGAACCAGAACACGACCATCTCCCCACGCTGTCCGTCGTCCATTGATCGTGCCATGTGCCTCTGACAGTTAGGGTCACTGGCGGACGACCATGAGGGAGTAGGGAAAATGCTGCGGCTGGGGAATCGCGAGTTCGGCGCGCACGAGCCGGTGATCATGGCGATCGTGAACCGTACGCCGGACTCCTTCTACGACCAGGGCGCCACGTTCCGGGACGAGCCCGCGCTCGCCCGCGTGGAGCAGGCGGTCGCGGAGGGCGCGGCGATCATCGACATCGGCGGGGTCAAGGCCGGCCCGGGCGAGGAGGTCACCGCCGAGGAGGAGGCGCGGCGCACGGTCGGCTTCGTCGCCGAGGTCCGCAAGCGCCACCCCGACGTGGTGATCAGCGTGGACACCTGGCGGCACGAGGTCGGCGAGGCGGTCTGCGAGGCCGGGGCCGACCTGCTCAACGACGCCTGGGGCGGCGTGGACCCGAAGCTCGCCGAGGTCGCGGCCCGGTACGGCGCGGGCCTGGTGTGCACGCACGCGGGCGGCGTCGAGCCGCGTACCCGGCCGCACCGGACCACGTACAAGGACGTGATGGCCGACATCCTGGACGTCACCCTCGGGCTCGCGGAGCGCGCCGTGGAGCTGGGCGTACGGCGCGACGGGATCATGATCGACCCGGGGCACGACTTCGGGAAGAACACCCGGCACAGCCTGGAGGCCACGCGCCGGCTGGGCGAGATGACGGACACCGGGTGGCCGGTGCTGGTCTCGCTGTCCAACAAGGACTTCGTCGGCGAGACGCTGGACAAGCCGGTCAAGGAGCGGGTGCTGGGCACCCTGGCCACGACCGCGGTCTCGGCGTGGCTGGGCGCCCAGGTGTACCGCGTCCACGAGGTCGCCGAGACCCGGGAGGTACTGGACATGGTGGCCTCCATCGCGGGCCACCGGCCGCCGGCGGCGACCCGCCGCGGCCTGGCCTGAGACGCGCGGCGGACTGCCCGGGACGGGCCGCGGCCCCCGGAGGACCGGGGGCCGCGCCGTACTCACCGGGAGGGCCCGGCTCACCGGGAGGGCCCCGGCCCCACTTCCTTCGTGACCAGCGCGACCGCCTCGTCCACGTCGTCGCTGAGGTGGAAGAGGTCCAGGTCGCGCAGGGACGCCTTGCCCTGGTCGATGAGGGTGTTGCGCAGCCAGTCCACCAGGCCGCTCCAGTACTCCGTGCCGAAGAGCACGATGGGGAAGCGCGTGACCTTACGGGTCTGCACGAGGGTGAGCGCTTCGAAGAGCTCGTCCAGCGTGCCGAGGCCACCGGGCAGGACCACGAAGCCGCGTGCGTACTTCACGAAGCAGGTCTTGCGCACGAAGAAGTACCGGAAGTCCACGCCGAGATTGACGTACTCGTTCATGCCCTGCTCGAAGGGCAGCTCGATGCCGAGCCCGACGGACGTGCCGCCGGCCTCGTGCGCGCCCTTGTTGGCGGCCTCCATGGCACCGGGGCCACCGCCGGTGATGACCGAGAAACCGGCCTCCACCAGCGCCCGGCCCAGGCCGACACCCGCCTCGTACTCGGGCGAGTCGCGGGGCGTACGGGCCGAGCCGAAGACGCTGATCGCCGGGCCCAGTTCGGCGAGCGCGCCGAACCCCTCGACGAACTCCGACTGGATGCGCATCACGCGCCAGGGGTCGGTGTGCACCCACTCGGAGGGGCCTTCGGAATCCAGCAGCCGCTGATCGGTGGTTCCGGGACGCACCTGGTCGCGGCGGCGCAGTACCGGGCCGAGCCGCTGCTGATCGCGGTCGGCTGCCAGGTTCTCGCGCTCGGCTGCCTCAGGATCGGCCATGGTGTGCTCCCTCCGCAGGGTCTCCCGCCTGCGGCGGAAGACAGATCGTTGCCGGTAAAGCGTATGTGTACAAAGGTGACGAGCGGCGGAATTCGGTCTGACGGTGGGCCCGGACGCCGCGCAGCGCTCCGGTGAACCTCTACCCGCGCAGACCACCCCAGGTCACCGGAATACCGGTCACCACATTTCCGTGCCCACCGGGCCGCGTTTCAGCCCTCCAGCCAGGCCCGCAGCCGCTCCTCGCACCGGATCACGTCGGCGGCGACGACGTGCTCGTCCCGCTTGTGGGCCAGCAGGGCGTTGCCCGGACCGTAGTTGACCGCCGGGACGCCGAGCGCGGAGAAGCGGGAGACGTCCGTCCAGCCGAACTTGGGCATCGGGGTGCCGCCGACCGCCTCGATGAACGCCTTGGCCGCGGGGTGCGAGAGGCCGGGAAGCGCCGCGGTCGAGTGGTCGTCGATGATCCACTCGACGATGTCGCAGTCCGCGAAGACCTCGCGCACGTGGGCGAGCGCCTCCTCGCCGCTGCGGTCGGGCGCGTAACGGAAATTGACCGTGACCGTGCACTCGTCCGGGATGACGTTGCCCGCGACGCCGCCCTCGATGCGGACGGCGTTCAGGCCCTCGCGGTACTCCAGGCCGTCGATGACGGCCCGGCGCGGCTCATAGGCGGCCAGCCGCTCCAGGATCGGGGCCGCGGCGTGAATGGCGTTCGACCCCATCCAGCTGCGCGCGGAGTGGGCCCGCTCGCCCTTGGTGCGCAGCAGGACCCGCAGGGTGCCCTGGCAGCCGCCCTCGACCTGGTTGCTCGACGGCTCCAGCAGGACCGCGAAGTCGCCCGCCAGCCAGTCCGGGTGCTGCTCGGCGATCCGCTTCAGCCCGTTGTGCTCGGCGGCGATCTCCTCGGCCTCGTAGAAGACGAAGGTGAGGTCGCGGTTGGGCGCGGGCACGGTGGCGGCGACGCGCAGCTGGACGGCGACGCCGGACTTCATGTCGGAGGTGCCGCAGCCCCACAGGACGCCGTTCTCGTCGAGCCTGGAGGGCACGTTGTCCGCGATCGGCACGGTGTCGAGGTGGCCGGCGAGCACGACCCGCTCGGCCCGGCCGAGGTGCGTGCGCGCCACGATGGTGTCGCCGTCGCGGTCCACGGTCAGGTGCGGGAGCGCGCGCAGAGCGGTCTCGACGGCGTCCGCGAGGACTTTCTCGTCCCGGCTGACGGACGGGACGTCCACCAGCGCCGCGGTCAGCTGGGCGGCGTCGAGCGACAGGTCGAGTACGGGGGTCTGCGCGGGGCGTTCCATGGTCCCGACCCTACCCGCCGCGGGTTGCGGCACCGTTGCATGCTGCCGTGCGTTCCCGGAGGTCCCGAGGGGGCCGTCAGTGCGCTCCAGTACCGTATGGCGCGTGCTTCGCCGTCCCCAGCGTGCTCCCGTCCGCCGCAAGCGCCTCATACGCGTGTTCGCGGCTTTTGCCGTGCTTCTCGCGCTCGCGGCGTACCTCTTCGTGCAGTACGTGACCGGCGGCCCCGGTGTACCGCGCTGCACGGTGCAGCCGGAGGGCGGCGGCGAGCCGTACGAGCTCTCCCCGGAGCAGGCGGCGAACGCCGCGACGATCTCCGCGGTGGGCGCCTCGCGCGGCCTTCCGGAGCGCGCGGTGACGATCGCGCTCGCGACGGCCATGCAGGAGTCGGGGCTGCGCAACATCGGGTACGGGGACCGCGACTCCGTCGGCCTCTTCCAGCAGCGGCCCTCCCAGGACTGGGGCACGGCCGAGGAGATCATGGACCCGGTCTACGCGGCCGGGGAGTTCTACAAGCACCTGGTGCAGGTCCCCGGGTACTCCCGGCTGCCGCTGACGGTCGCGGCCCAGAAGGTGCAGCGCAGCGGGTTCCCGCAGGCGTACGCCAAGCACGAGGCGAACGCGACGGTGCTGACCGGCGCGCTGACCGGGCGCGCGCCCGCGGCGCTGAGCTGCGCGGAGAGCCGGCCCGCCGAAAACGCGCCGGGCGGCACGGCACAGGTGCGCGAGAAGCTCGTACGGGAGTTCGGGCCCGAGGTGCTGCCGCGGACTGTCGTGGCCGACCGGGCGGTGGCCGGCCGGACGCTCACGGTGCCGGTGACGGACGGCGCGGGCACGTCGGCGCGGCAGCGCGGCTGGCAGCTGGCGGCCTGGGCGGTGGCGCACGCGTCGGAGTTGCGCATCGAACGCATCTCTTACGGAGATCGACGATGGACCGCGGCGGATTCCGGGAATGGCTGGCAGAAGGTGTCCGGCGATTCCGGCGGCACTGCGCCGACAGATGTTCGGATCACCACCGCGCAGTAGTCCGGGTATTCCCTCGACAGTGGGAATGGCGTCAATCCAGAACGACAATTCCCGGCACTTTCCTCACCCCTGCCACTGACCCCTGACTTCCTTGGGGCAGCAGGGGTGTGACGTTCTTTCACCTCCGCCGGACGTACGAATTTCACCCACTTTCATCCGAAGCAGATAATGCGACGCGTTACCAATTCTTTACCGGGGCGCACCGCAACCTTCGGGGCTCTGGCGCGGTATTCACTGCGTCCGCCCGGCAGTCGACTGCCGCCGCCCGGCGGACACCGCACGTCTGTACAGAAGAACAAGTCCCTCTCCGTCAAAGGAGCACCATGTCCCTCCCCCTTACGCGTCGGATCGCCCGGGCCGCGCTGCTGGTCGCAGCGGGCGCAGCTCCCGTGGTCGGCGCCGCCGGCTCCGCGAGCGCCGTGGACCTGCCCAAGGCCGCCGACCTGGGTGGACTGACCAAGGTGGACCCGTCGAGCGTCACCGAGACCGCCGGCAACGCCCTGGAGAACACCAGTGCCGTGGCCGGGCCGGTCGCCGGTGAGGTCGTGAAGGAGGCCGTCCCGGAGGCCGGCCGGACCGGCAACGAGACGCTGCGCAAGCTCAGCCCCACCACCAAGAAGACCACCGGTCACGTCTCGGGCACCAAGGACGCCGTCGGCGACACCACCCGTTCGCTGCCCACCGAGGGACTCACCAAGGACCTGCCGCTCGCGGAGCAGCTGCCCACGGGCGAGCTGCTCGGGCAGCTGCCGCTGGCCAAGGGCCTGCCGACCGACAGCCTGGGCGGCCTGCCGGTCGGGGGCCTGCTCGGCGGCCTGGGCAACCTGGGCGGCTGACAGCCCCGCTTACACGCGGGAGGGCCCCGGGAGCAGCTGCTCCCGGGGCCCTCCCGCGTCCGAGGACGAGGCCGCTACTCGGCGAGCCGGCGCACCGCCGCGTCCACCCGCTCGTCGGTGGCCGTGAACGCGATCCGCACGAACTGCTCCCCCGCCGGGCCGTAGAAGTCGCCCGGCGCGACGAGGATGCCGCGCTTGGAGAGGTCGCCGACGGTGTCCCAGCAGGGCTCGTCTCGGGTCGCCCACAGGTACAGCGACGCCTCGCTGTGCTCGATGCGGAAGCCCGCGGCCTCGAAGGCGGCGCGCAGCGCGGTACGGCGGCGGGCGTAGCGCTCGCGCTGCTCGGCGACGTGCTCGGTGTCGCCCAGCGCCGCGATCGTGGCGGCCTGCACGGGCGCCGCGACCATCATGCCGCCGTGCTTGCGGATCTGCAGCAGCTCGCCGAGGACCGCGGCGTCACCGGCCAGGAAGGCCGCGCGGTAGCCCGCCAGGTTGGAGCGCTTGGAGAGCGAGTGCACGGCGACGAGGCCGTCGTACGAACCGCCGTTGACCTCCGGGTGCAGCACGGAGACCGGGTCGGCCTCCCAGCCCAGCTCCAGGTAGCACTCGTCGCTGAAGATCAGTACGCCGTGCTCGCGGGCCCAGGCGACCGTGCGGCGCAGCTCGTCGGCGCTCAGCACGCGTCCGGTGGGGTTGGACGGGGAGTTGAGCCACAGCAGCTTCAGGCCGGTGGGGTCCAGCTCCGTGGGGTCGTCGTAGACGACCGGCTCGGCGCCCGCCAGCCGCGCGCCGACCTCGTACGTCGGGTACGCCAGGCGCGGGTAGGCGACCTTGTCACCGGCGCCGAGGCCGAGCTGGGTGGGCAGCCAGGCCACCAGCTCCTTGGAGCCGACGACGGGGAGCACGTTGGTGTGGTCCAGGCCCGTGGCGCCGAGGCGGCGGCCCGCCCAGCCGGTGAGCGCGTCGCGCAGCGCCGGCGTCCCCCACACGGTCGGATAGCCCGGGCTGTCCGAGGCGTCGGCGAGCGCCTTCTGGATCAGCGGCGGCACCGGATCGACCGGGGTCCCCACGGACAGGTCCACGATGCCGTCGGCATGCGCGGCGGCCGTCGCCTTGTAGGGCTCCAGCCGGTCCCAGGGAAAGACGGGGAGGCGTGCGGATACTGCGCCCACGTTGCTCTTCTTTCGTACGTGTCGGGGAACGGCTCGGTCCCGTACGGCGGTGCAGGCCGTACGGGACCGGAGCGGCGCTGTGGCCTGCCGTTACTGGTTCTGCGGCGGCAGCGCGGCGATGAAGGGGTGGTCCTTCTCGATCAGGCCCAGCTTCGACGCACCACCGGGCGAACCCAGCTCGTCGAAGAACTCGACGTTCGCCTTGTAGTAGTCCTTCCACTCCTCCGGGGTGTCATCCTCGTAGAAGATGGCCTCGACCGGGCAGACCGGCTCACAGGCGCCACAGTCGACGCATTCGTCCGGGTGGATGTACAAGGACCGGGAGCCCTCGTAGATGCAGTCGACCGGGCACTCCTCGATGCACGCCTTGTCCTTGACGTCGACACAAGGCTGCGCGATGACGTAGGTCACGCTGTCGTTCCTCCTCGTTAGGGCCGGCGAACCGTCTTTGGGGCGGCCGCCTCAGGGCGCGCGGGAGCGCGGCGTCGTCGATGCCCGCACCTAGTATCTCCGGTCCCGGGCACGAGACGAACAAGAGGGGCGGGCACAGCTGTGGAATTCACCACGGGCGGACGACTGGAGGTCGCCATCACCCCTGCTGACGTGGGGAAAAGGGTATCGGTACGCAGGGTGGCCGAGTCCGGCACGTCCACGGAGCGATTCACCGACACGGTCGGCGTTCTCACATCGTGGGACGATGGTGTGCTGAGCATCACACGGCGGACCGGTGAGGAGGTGCGGATCATGGAGAGCGCGCTGGTCGCGGGCAAGGTGGTCCCCGCCGCACCGGCCCGCCGGAGAGGCCCCGCGACGAGCGCGCGGGAGCTCACGGAGGTCGCCGCGCGCGGCTGGCCGGCTGTCGAGACGGAGCGGCTCGGGGAGTGGACGCTGCGGGCCAGTGCAGGCGAGCTGCGCGGAGCGCATCCACTGAAGGGTGGTGGTGGGCGACGGGTGGGCTTTACGAGGCGGGCGAATTCCGCGCTGCCGGTCGGCGACCCCGGGGTTCCCCTGGACGCCGCGCTGGACCGCGTCCGCGCCTGGTACGCAGCGCGTGGCCTCCCCCCGTACGTCGTCGTGTCCACCGGCGCGGCCGGCAGTGACGAGCTGCTCGCCGCCGAGCTGGAGCGGCGCGGCTGGACGGCCGAAGGGCACACCGTCGTACGCGTCGGAGCGCTCGCCCCGCTGGCCGACACGGACGCGGACACCGGCCGGGTACGGCTCTCCCGGGAGCCGGACGAGGGCTGGATGTCGATGTACCACCGCAGTGCCGACGCGCCGCCCGAGGCGGTGAAGGTGCTGGCCGGCGGGCCTTCGGTGTGGTTCGCGACGGTGCCGGGCGAGGACGGGCCCGCCGCCATCGGGCGGGTCGTGGTCGACGGCCGCTGGGCGGGCTTCGCCGCCGTGGAGGTCGCCCCGGCGCACCGCCGGCAGGGGCTGGCCACGCTGGTGATGGCCGCGCTCGCCGAGCGGGCGCTCCAGGAGGGCGCCTCGGCGGCGTACCTGCAGGTCGAGGCGGACAATGAGGGGGCCCGGGCGCTGTACGACGGGCTCGGCTTCACCGATCATCACCACTACCACTACCGGCGCGCCCCGCAGCACGGCCCCCGCTGAACGGGTACGGACCTGACATGCACCCCGACCCCGAGCCCCGACCCGGACGCGACGCCGCCGCACGGCGGGAACGGTTCGCCGCGGCCGCGCGCGAGAAGCGCCCCGACCTGACACTGCTGTGCCTGCTGCTGGCCGCGGAGGCCGATCCGGGGCTGGACGAGCCCGCCCTGGACGCCGCGCAGATCGAACTGGACCGGCTGGCGGGCCTGCTGCCGTACAGACCGGCCGGCGGCCCGCACGCCTGGGCCCGTAACGTCGCCGAGCTGCTCGGCCACCGCTGCGGCTTCCACGGCCTGCCCGCCGACTACCAGCGCCTGGAGTCCTCGCTGCTCCACGAGGTGCTGCGGCGCCGCCGCGGGCTGCCGATCCTGCTGTCCGTGGTGTGGACGGAGGTCGCGCGGCGGGCGGGGGCACCGGTGTACGGCGTGGCGCTGCCCGGGCACTACGTCGTCGGGTTCGGCGACCCGTACGGCGCGCATGTGCTGGTGGACCCGTTCGACGGCGGGCGCATCCTGACCGACGAGGACGCCGGGCTGCTGGTCGCGGGCGCGACCGGCGAGCCGCTGACGCCGCAGATGCTGGCGCCCGCCGACCCCCTGGAGACCGTCCTGCGCGTCCTGAACAACATCAGGGCGTGGGCGGCGGCCCGCCCCGAGCGCAGCGACGTACGGCTGTGGGCGATCGAGCTGTCGCTGCTGCTGCCGAGCCATCCGGCGCGGCTGCGGCACGAGCACGCCAAGGTGCTGGTGGAGCGGGGCGACTTCGTGCGCGGCGCGGCGGAGCTGGAGGAGTACGCGACGGTGGTGGAGGCGGTGGACCCGGCGGCCGCCGAAACGGTCCGCCGGCAGGCGTCGGCGGCCCGGGCGATGCTGAACTGAGCGCGGTCAGCGGCGGGCCGGGGCGACCGTGCGGCCCGTCTCCGGGCCGTCCGCCGCCGGCTGCAGCGGGGCGCTGTCCGGGCTGTGCCGGACGACCAGTACCGTTGCGTCGTCCCGCAGCGCCCCGTCCGTGAAGTCCTCCAGGTCGGCGCGGAGGGCCGCGGCCAGCTCGGCCGGGCCGAGTTCGGTCCAGCCGGCCAGCCGCTCGCGCAGCGGATAGAACGTGCCGTCCCGGCCGCGCGCCTCGGTCACGCCGTCCGTGCACAGCACGGCCCAGTCCTCGTCCAGCGGCCACGCGTCGCAGGCCCGGCGCCGCTCGCCGGTGAGGTCGCCCAGGCCGAGCGGCAGCCAGTTGCCCTCGTCGCGCTCGGTGACGGAGCCCTCGCGGACGACGTAGTACGGGATGTGCCCGCAGGACAGCGAGCGGCCGCACCCCTGGGGGCCCACCTCCATGAGGAGCGCCGTCACGAAGCGCTCCTTGCCGCCCTGCGCGACCGCACGCGCGTTGTACCGCTTCAGGGACGCCTCCATGCGCTCGGCGACCCCCTCCAGCGTCGCTTCGTACTGCGCGGCCTCACGGAAGGACGCCAGCGCCTCGTGGCCCGCGCCGATCGCCGGCATGCCCTTGCCCTGCACGTCGCCGATGACCAGCCGGGTGCCGTACGGCGTCTCGACCGCCTCGTAGATGTCGCCGCCGACCCGGGCGCCCTCCAGGGCGGAGACGTAGAAGCCGGCGACGCCGTACCGTCCGGCGCGCAGCGGCAGCTCGTGCAGCATGGCCCGCTGCACCTCGTCGGCGACCAGCCGGGTGCGGTCGTACGCCTCGTCGCGCCGCCGCCGGTTGTGGCACAGCCCCAGGGCGAAGACGGCGACCACAAGGGTGCCGCAGAAGCCCACGAGGGAACCGGACGGGGTCCAGTCCACGAAGTTGAGCGAGTAGATCCAGGCGCTCGCGGCGACGAACGTGCCCGTCACCGCGGCGGTCCAGCGGGCGGAGCAGCGCAGCGCGGCGAACATGGGCACGACGCCGGCGAAGGAGATGATGCGCACCTGGGGGCCCGTGGCCCAGTCCGCCAGGGCGAGCAGGACCACCACGACGATCAGGAGCAGTGCTCTCCGGCGGCCGGAGTGCTTCAGACGCGTGAAAGGCATATCACTGACCAGCATGCGCCTGCCGGCCGCCGCCCGCGCAGGGGCGAAGGTCCTGTCGCCGGGGGCCCTTCGCGGGCAGTACGGGAAAGGCCCCCACGGGCGTGCCGTGGGGGCCTTCGCGTCGCCGCTGGTCAGCGCGGGTTCGTCGGGATGGTGACGACCCGCTGGGACGGGGTGGTGCCGCGCAGCGCCTGGCTGACGGCGCCCGCGACCTCCTCGACGCTGACCGGCTTCTTCGAGCCGTCGCCCTTGGTGACCAGGACGCCCTTGAAGGTGTCGCCGTAGAGGGACTTCAGGGCCGGCCGGTCGTAGTACTCCACGAGCTTGCCGTTGACGGGCTTCATGGAGAGGAACTTCGGGATCGACTTCTCGGGGCTGAAGGACACCGTGTGCTCCGCGTCCGTCCGCACCGTGATCAGCCCGGACATCGCCGGCCTGGCGAAGTCCTTCAGAGCGCGGTTCACCTCGGAGTCCGGGACCGTCGGCCGCTGCATGCTGGTCTTCAGGGCGACGGGCTGCCCCTCGGTGCCGGCGAGCCGGTCCTGGTACGCCTTGGTGACCTCCTGCTTGGCGGCCGCGACGTCGATCGACTTGTACGGCTTGCCGTAGTGCGGGACGGCCTTGCCGGCGGTGAACACTATGCCGCCGTCCTTGGCCGCACCCTGCTCGCCCGCCACCGCCTTGAGCGCGATGTCCAGCTTCTCGTCGTCGACGATCATCGAGGGCTCGGCCGTACGGGCACCGCCGAACAGCGAGCCGATGACCGAGACCGGGTTGTAGTCGCGGCCCGCCGCGCCCCGCACCGTGGCCTGGGTGTCGATGTCCAGGCCCGCCTTGGCGGGCAGCAGGGTCTGCGACTGCCCGTCGACGGTCAGCTTCAGCGGCGCGGTCCTGGTGTCCTTCACGGCCGCGTCGAGCTTCTCGACGGCCTGTTCCTTGGTCGTGCCGCCGATGTCCACGCCGAGCGCGGTGGTGCCGCCGGGCACGTCGGAGTGGTCCAGCAGCAGCCCGGCGCCATAGGCGACGCCCGCGAGCACGAGGATGCCGCCGAACGCGAGGACGAGCTTGTTACGGCCCTTCTTGCGCGGGTTGATCGGCTCGGGGATCTTCGCGCGCTGCGGGGGCTTCGGCGCCGTGGACGCGTCGGACCCCGGACGGTCGCCGCGCTTCGGAGCGGGCGGCGCGCTGTCGGCGGACACCGTGGGAATGCCGCTGACGAGCGTGTCGCTGGAGGTGCGGTCGTCCGTGCCGGTGACCGGGCCCACGGCGCCGGGGCGCTGCCCCGGCTGCGGGGTCAGCTCGGCGGTGTCGTCGCTCATGGGCGGCGGGGTGGCGCCTCCCCTGAGCGCGCCGCCGGGCCAGTCGTCGACCGGCCAGTCATCGGCGCCGGAGGGCGCGCCGCGCCGCTCGC
>NZ_NHSG01000150.1:0-15833 GCF_020024005.1 Streptomyces purpurogeneiscleroticus | reverse complement strand
GCGGTGTCACTGCCGTGGGGCGGCGGCTTCCGGGGCGGTGTCTCGCGCGGCGGCTCCGCACGGGGCGGCTCCCCATGGGGCGGCAGCGGCCGCATGTACGGATTGGTGTCCGGGTTCGGCCGCCGGTACGGGCGCGACGGCCTGTACGGCCCCGGGCGCTCCGGGTCCCCGTACCCCGACCCGTATCCCGGCCCGTACGCCGCCGGGCCGTGCACCGGCGGGCCGTGGACCGGCACCGGCGGATCGGCCGCGCTCCGGCCCGCGAGTCCCGCCCAGGCCGCCAGCAGCGCCCCCGCCAGCCCGGCCGCCGCGCCCCACAGCGCACCCAGCAGCAGCCCCGCGCCGGGGTTCCCGCGCAGGTCGAGGCCCGCCCCGTGGACGCCGATCCCCATGAAGGACAGCCGGACGTCCGCCGTGACCTCCGTCAGCCACACCAGCAGCGGTACGGCTACCGCGGTCAGCGCCCCCAGGCGCAGCGCACAGCCGCCCGCGTACGCCGGCACACCGGATCCCCCGCGCGCCGTGCGGGCGGCCGTGAGAACCCCGGCCAGCAGCATCAGCGCGACCGCCACCAGCACCGCGAGCCACGCCCACCCGCTCTGCTCGGCCAGCCGCTGCAGGGTGAGCGGCCGCTCACCCCCGCCGCCCAGCAGCTCCCGCAGCGGCGCCGGCAGGACCGGCAGCGGCGCCCCGCTCGCCGAGCCGTGCCAGGGCACGGACAGGCCCAGCGGCAGCGCGAGCCACGCCCCGTTGGGCGCGCCCAGCAGCGCGGCCCCCAGCGCCCGCCGCGACTGGCCGCCGCTGGTCACTCCGTACACCCCGGCCGCCAGGCCCAGAAGTACCGCGAAGCACAGCACCTGGGTGAGCGCGGAGGCGGCGGGGCGGACGGCGCGGCCCGCGCCGGCCAGCGCGCGGGGGAGCGGGGTGCGCCGCGAGGCCGCCAGCGCGATCAGCAGGACGGCCAGTACCCACACCGCGCCGGCCACCAGCGAGGGCCAGGCCACCACCTCGAAGTCGACGCGGAGCCGGGCGTCCGCGAGGTCCGCGAGCCCGTCCGGCAGTCGCATGCCGGGCAGCTCCCGCCCCAGGTCCGGTAAGTCGCCGAGGTCCGGCAGCTCGCCGAGCCCCGGCAGGTCCGGCAGCCGGTCGAGCGGCCCGTCGCCCCCGTCGCCCCCGTCGCCCGGGCCCGGTATCAACGCTCGCCCCGGGATCGTTACGGAGTCGTGTCCGGCCCAGGTGAGGCCGCCGACCAGCGCGGTGAACAACGCGGCCACCGTCGCGGCGCGCGCCGCCAGCCCGCCCGGCGTGACCCCGCCGGGCACCGCGCGCACCGACCGCAAAAACACCGTCCCCAGCACCAGTGCACCGGTCAGTCCCACGCCCAACGGCACGATGTCAATGGCGGTTTCGGCCGTCACGCCGGACTCGCCGAAGGCCGGGACAGCACCCCGCGGGGTCACCGATCCCCCCACCGCCAGCACCATGACGGCAGCCGTCATCGGGCCCAGCGAGCCGTACGCATCGGCGCCCAGCAGATGCAGTCCGAGGGCTGCGACGCCGGTCATCGCGAGGAACGCGCAGCAGACCGCGATGACGGCGGAGAGCAGCACACCACCCGGTCCTGTGTGCGGAGTTGCGGTCGCGCTCATCGCGGCCCCCGATCGTGCCGCCGGTCGATGCTGAGACATCCGTGTTGCCCGCATCGCGTGGCATCCGTACGGATCCGTGGGTTTCTCCCACTCTCCGGGGGCCTTTCGCCGGCGTCAACCGACGACAACACTGTCCGCTTCGTGCCCTTGCCACGGCCCGACTTTCAGTCGTGGCCCGCTGCCTGGAATAGTTCCTCACGATGTTCACCATCCCTAGACTTCCCGTGCAGGGGGTCACTCGGGGGACAACTAGTGGGGCATGGAGTGCCTGAACTCGTACTCGAAATCAACGGAATGACCTGGGCGCTCGATCCGTCCCGGGTGTACAGCCTGGGGCGCGATCCCCAGGGTGATGTGGTGCTGGACGACGCGCGGGTGTCCTGGCGGCACGCGACGGTGCGCTGGGGAGGGCGCAGTTGGGTCATCGAGGACCAGGGCAGTACCAACGGCACGTATGTGCAGGGGCAGCGGATCCATCAGATGGAGATCGGCCCCGGCTCGGCCGTGCACCTCGGTAACGCCACCGACGGTCCCCGGCTGACCCTCAGCGGTACGGCGGCGGCCGCCGCCGCGCCGGACGCGTACGCCGCGCAGCCCGCGGCCCCCGCCCAGCAGGGCGCCCCCGGCTGGGCGGGCGCGCAGCAGCAGCCGGCGCCGCAGCAGGGATGGCAGGGCGCGCCGCCGCAGGGTCCGTCCTCGTACGGCGCCGGTATCCCGCCGCAGGGCGGGCCGCAGCAGCCCCCGGCACAGGGCGGCGCGGCTCCGCAGGCGGCGGGCGACCGCAGCCCGACCACCTTCCACCAGCTGGATCTCGGCCGCGTCATGCGCATCGGCCGTGCCCTGGAGAACGAGCTGGTCGTCTCCGACCTGCAGGTCTCCCGGCACCACGCGGAGTTCCGGGCCACGCCCGACGGCCGCTTCGAGATCCACGACCTGGGCAGCCACAACGGTACGTACGTCAACGGCCAGCCGGTCCCCAAGGGCGGCTCCGCGCTCATCGGGCCGCAGGACACCGTCGGCGTCGGTCACTCCACGTTCCGGCTGGTCGGCGACCGGCTGGAAGAGTTCGTCGACACCGGTGAGGTCTCCTTCTCCGCGCGCCACCTGACCGTCACGGTCGAGGGCGGCAAGCAGATCCTGAAGGACGTCTCCTTCGCCGTACCGGAGAAGTCGCTGGTCGCGGTCATCGGCCCGTCCGGCTCCGGCAAGTCCACGCTGCTCAAGGCGCTCACCGGTTACCGCCCCGCGAACGAGGGCGACGTCCTCTACGACAACCGGAATCTGTACAAGCAGTTCGCCGAGCTGCGGCAGCGCATCGGTCTGGTCCCGCAGGACGACATCCTGCACAAGGAGCTGACCGTCCAGAAGGCGCTGCGGTACGCGGCCAAGCTCCGCTTCCCCGGTGACACCGCGGAGGCCGAGCGCGAGGCCCGTATCGACGAGGTGCTGCACGAGCTCAAGCTGCACGTGCACAAGGAGAAGAAGGTCACCGCGCTCTCCGGCGGCCAGCGCAAGCGCGTCTCGGTCGCCCTGGAGCTGCTGACCAAGCCGTCGCTGATCTTCCTGGACGAGCCGACCTCCGGCCTCGACCCGGGCATGGACCGCGACGTCATGAAGCTGCTGCGCGACCTCGCCGACGACGGCCGTACGGTCCTGGTGGTCACGCACTCCGTCGCCGAGCTCGCGCTCTGCGACAAGCTGCTGGTCATGGCGCCGGGCGGCGGTGTCGCCTACTTCGGCCCGCCCGAGGAGGCGCTGAACTTCTTCCAGTACGAGACCTGGGCGGACGTCTTCTCGGCGTTCGAGAACTACCGGGACTACGACTGGATGGGCCGCTGGCGCGGCTCCCCGCACTACCAGATGTACGCGGCCGACCTCGACGCCGTCGCGCCGCAGTCGGTGAGCGTCCAGGCGCCGCCGGCCCGCATGCAGAAGTCCCAGAGCTGGGGCTCCCAGCTGTGGACCCTGATGCGGCGGTACGTCTCCGTGATCGCCTCCGACCGCGGCTTCCTGGGCCTGATGCTGGTCCTGCCCGCCGTGCTCGGCGTGGTCTCCATGCTGATCCCCAGCGACTTCGGCCTCGGTTACGGTCCGCTCGACCGGGCCCGCACCAACCGCGACGCCACGACGATCATGCTGATCCTCACGGTCGGCATGTGCTTCTCCGGCGCGGCCAACTCCGTACGAGAACTGATCAAGGAACGCGTCATCTACGAGCGCGAACGGGCCACCGGCCTGTCCCGCTCGGCCTATCTGATGTCGAAGGTGATCGTCCTCGGCATGGTCACCGCCGTACAGGGCGTGATCATCGCGGTGATCGGCTTCTCGACCCGCAACATGCCCGCCGAGGGCCTGATCGTGGAGGATCTGCCGGCCATCGAGATGACGCTCGCGATCATCGCGCTCGGCTTCACCTCGATGATGTTCGGCCTGCTGATCTCCTCGCTGGTCAAGACCGCCGAGAAGACCATGCCGCTGCTGGTCATGTTCGCCATCGTGCAGGTCGTCTTCACCGGCGTGCTCTTCCAGCTGTACAACACTCCGGGCGTCGCGCAGTTCTCCTGGCTGATGCCCTCGCGCTGGGCGGTCGCGGCGCTGGGCGCCACCGCCGACCTGAACACGCTCCTGCCGTGGGACAAGACCGACCCCGACCCGCTGTGGCAGCACCAGACCGGCGTCTATGTGATGGACATGGTTTTCCTGCTGGCGCTCGGCGTGATTCTCGGTTTCGCGGTGGCGCGCCTGCTGCGCCGTCACGAGCCGGAGGTCATGCGCAAGTAACGCGGCTCATATATTGCGTACGCGCAAATGAAGAACCGCGAGGGGCGGCACCCGGAATTCGGGTGCCGCCCCTCGCGGTATTCATCGTCCGGCGCCGGTGCTCCGGCGCGCCGCAGTGGCTCAGTACGCCGAGTCGACGTTGTCCATGGAGCCGTACCTGTCGGCCGCGTAGTTACAGGCGGCGACGATGTTGGCGACCGGGTCGTACAGGTCGTTCGCCGTGCCCTCGACGTGGTACTGGTCGAAGGTCGGCTGGATGACCTGCAGCAGGCCCTTGGACGGAATGCCGTTCTGGGCGTTCACGTCCCAGTTGTTGATCGCCCGCGGGTTACCGCCGGACTCACGGATGATGTTGCGCTTGATGCCCTCGTAGGAGCCGGGAATCCCGTGCTTCTTCATGATCGAGAGGGACTCGCGGATCCAGCCGTCGAGGTTGTTGGGGTAGGTGACCGGCTGGCGCTCGGCGGACCGGCTCGCGGCCTGCGCCGTGCGCTGCTGGGCAGCCTTGTTCTTGGCGGCCTCCTTGGCCTGGGCGGCCGCCTCGGCGGCAGCCTTGGCCTTCGCCTGGGCGGCGGCCCTGGCGTCGCCCTCGGCCTGCTTCTTCGCGGCGAAGGCGGAGGCGCTGGCCTGCTCGGCGGCGCGCGTGCTGTGCTCGGTCAGCTCGGCGTTCCGGGCCTTGGCGGCCGCGTTGTCGACCAGGCTGTACGCGGAGGAGTCGTCGACCACGTGGTAGGCGACGGGCTTCACGTTCTGGGCCGTCGTGGACTGGGTCGGCTCGGCGTTGGCCGCACCCGGGACAACGGCGAAGACCACGGCGGCGGCACCGCCCGCGGCCACGGCGGCGGCGGAGAGCTTGTGATTCCGGTTCAGGCGGCTGTAGCCAGTCTTGGCGTGCAGGGGCATGCGGAAAGAACCTCTTCCAATGGGGGACGTCGCGTGGGCCGGATTGGCGCGAGAACGCCGAGATCCTTTTCCACGGCGCCGGGCGACGTCAGCCATTGTTAGCGGTCGAAATTTGACCCCGCAATCATGTGACGTACGAAGCTGGATAGTGGAACCCAAGGCCACCGAATTGCGTCCGGCGGCACTCAGTCCAAGGGGTGGCTCGGATCAACTCCTGCGGCTGCCCGCATTCGCGTCCCACTAACACCCTTCGTAAGTGATGTACGCCCTATGTGCGGGCTCACATGTTTAGGGGTGCCACCTGCCGTTATGTCATTGACTCGGCACGGAAAGTGAGCGTCCGGAGAGCCCTCTCGGGTCTCGATCGGCGGCCTTTCCTTTCCCCTATATATAGGGGGCACAAAGTCCCCGCTCCAAAGTGGCCGATGGTCCCGCGCGCCGGGAGCGGAAAGGCCCGCCCGCGCCGCGCCCGCCGCCCGGCCCTCCGCCCTAGGCCCCAGGACGCAGCCGGCGCCCCACCGCAGGCGGATACGCGCCGTGCGGGCCGCCGGTACGGTAAGCGCATGACCAAGGGATCGGGGGCCGAGCGGGGAGCCGGGCTCTCCGCGGTGAGCGGCGCCATCCTCGCCATGAGCCGGCACCTGGAGGTGCGCGACGTCCTCAAGACGATCGTCGCGTCCGCCCGCGAGCTGCTGGACGCGGAGTACGCCGCGCTCGGCGTCCCGGACGACCACGGCGGCTTCGCGCAGTTCGTCGTGGACGGGGTGAGCGAGGAGCAGTGGAAGGCCATCGGCCCGCTGCCCCGCCAGCACGGCATCCTCGCCGCGATGCTCCAGGAGGCCACCCCGCAGCGGCTCGGCGACGTCCGCCAGGACCCCCGCTTCGAGGGCTGGCCCGGCGCTCACCCCGATATGTCCGACTTCCTGGGCATGCCGGTCGCCGACGGCGACGAGATCCTCGGCGCGCTCTTCCTCGCCAACAAACGGCGCTCTGCGGAGGGACACTCCCCGGACCCGGAGCCGGCCGGCGGCTGCGGCTTCACCGAGGAGGACGAGGCGCTGCTCGGCATGCTCGCCCAGCACGCCGCCATCGCGCTGACCAACGCCCGGCTGTACGAGCGCAGCCGCGAGCTGACCATCGCGGGGGAGCGAGCCCGGCTGGCGCACGAGCTGCACGACGCGGTCTCCCAGAAGCTCTTCTCGCTGCGGCTGACCGCGCAGGCCGTCACCGCGCTGGTCGACCGCGACCCGGCCCGCGCCAAGGGCGAGCTCCAGCAGGTCACCCGGCTCGCCGCGGAGGCCGCCGACGAGCTGCGGGCCGCCGTGGTGGAGCTGCGCCCCGCCGCCCTGGACGAGGACGGCCTGATAGCCACGCTGCGCACCCAGATCCAGGTGCTCGACCGCGCACACAGCGCCAAGGTCACCTTCGCCTCCCACGGGCTGCGGGCGCTGCCCGCCGCGCAGGAGGAGGCGCTGCTGCGGGTGGCGCAGGAGGCATTGCACAACGCGCTGCGCCACGCCGACGCGCAGCATGTCGACGTCACTCTCGTGCGCCACCGGCAGGGCGCGGTGCTCCGGATCGCCGACGACGGCCGCGGCTTCGATCCCGGCATCGTCCGCCGGGCCGGGCGCCACCTCGGCCTCGTGTCGATGCGGGACCGGGCGAGCGGCGTCGGCGGCAGGCTCACGGTGGAGTCGGAGCCCGGCAAGGGCACCGCTGTCGAGATGGAGGTCCCCGGTGGCTGACGGAGACAGGGGCCCGCTCGGCGGCCCCATCAAGGTGCTGCTGGTCGACGACCACCAGGTCGTACGGCGCGGGCTGCGCACGTTCCTGGAGGTACAGGACGACATCGAGGTCGTCGGGGAGGCCGCCGACGGCGAGGAGGGCGTCGCCGCGGCGGAGCGGCTGCACCCCGACGTCGTCCTGATGGACATCAAGATGCCCGGCATGGACGGCGTCGAGGCGCTGCGGCTGCTGCGGAAGCAGCACAGCCCCGCCCGGGTGCTGATCGTGACGAGCTTCACGGAGCAGCGGACCGTCATCCCGGCGCTGCGGGCGGGCGCCGCGGGTTACGTCTACAAGGACATCGCCCCCGACGCGCTGGCCGGCGCCATCCGGTCCGTGCACGCCGGGCACGTCCTGCTCCAGCCCGAGGTGGCCGACGCGCTGCTCAGCCAGGAGGACACCGGCGGCGGCCAGGGCCGCGGCGGCTCCCTCACCGACCGCGAGCGCGAGGTGCTGGTCCTCATAGCCGACGGCCGCTCCAACCGCGAGATCGCCCGCGCCCTGGTCCTCTCCGAGAAAACGGTCAAGACCCACGTCTCGAACATCCTCATGAAACTGGACCTGGCAGACCGCACCCAGGCCGCGCTGTGGGCGGTACGGCACGGGGTAAGCGCCCCGTAGGGGCGCGGGGAACTGCGCGCCCGGCCACAACGGTGGAATACTCGTCCGCGTACGGAGAAGCCCACGGCGCTGAGGGCGCGGAGAACTGCGCGCCCAGCCACAACGGCGCCGCGGCCGCCGACGCACAGAACCCCCTACGGCGCCTTGCGCTCGCGCTCCTCCACATACGCGTTGTACGCCGCAACCTGCGCCCGCCGCGCAGTCCGCTCCACCGGCCGCAACGCCTCCCGTCGCGCGGCGATCTGCGACGCACTGACCGCGGCCCCGTGCTCCCGGCCGTCCCCGCCGGGCCCCTGAGCGATATCGATCAGGGCCCCCACCTTCTGCGCCAGCTCCAGCACCCGCACCGCCCGCGGCGGATACCCCGGCGCCAGCAGCTGCCGCCCGGCCTCGGCCCGCGCGCGGTACGCCGCCAGCGCCGCGTCGGCGACCGGGCCGGATCCGGCCACATCCAGCTTCGCCAGCAGCTCCGTCGCCTCCCGCAGCGCCTGCGCCAGCTCCCGCTCCGCCTCGCCGAGCGAGGGCACGTCCGCCGGCGGCGCGTCCCGTACGGCCATGCACTGCCATACGACCTCGACGTACACATCGCCCTCGGGCCCCGCCTCGTGCACCTCCGGCACCAGGCCCAGCGCCACCCCGCAGGCGGTGACCGCCTCCTCGGCCTCTATCGCGCGCGCATTGAACTCCGGCGGGCCGCTCAGCCCCAGCGGGTGCCCCGGCACCGGCAGTGCCACCCGCAGTCCGGTCGCGCCCAGCGCCCGCAGCCGGCCCAGCGCGAGCGTCAGCCCCACCGGACCCTCCTCGCCGGGCAGCCCTGTGACGCGGTGCACCGCGTCACCCTCCGAGATCCGCTCCGCTGCGTCATCAGGTGGGACAAGCCCGGCCAACAGGGCATTTCCCCACGCGGCCAGCCGTCCTGATCGAGGTTCATCGAGCATGGACCCAGCCTAAGGACAGCCACTGACAATGGGTGGCGTAGGTTTGCAGAGGGCTGCGCCCACAGGCGCACCGACGACCGAGATGCAATGGGAGACAACGCGCTCATGAGCGATGTTCTGGAGCTGGTGGACGTATCCGTGGTCCGCGAGGGCCGGGCTCTGGTGGACCAGGTCTCCTGGTCGGTGAAGGAGGGAGAGCGCTGGGTGATCCTGGGCCCGAACGGCGCCGGCAAGACCACCCTCCTCAATGTCGCCTCCAGCTATGTCTTCCCGACCACGGGCACCAGCACGATCCTCGGCGAGACCCTCGGCAAGGTCGACGTCTTCGACCTCCGTCCGCGCATCGGCATGGCCGGCATCGCGCTCGCGGACAAGCTGCCGCGCCGCCAGACCGTGCTGCAGACCGTGCTCACCGCCGCGTACGGCATGACCGCCACCTGGCAGGAGCACTACGACCCGGTCGACGAGCAGCGCGCCCGCGCCTTCCTCGACCGGCTGGGCATGACCCCGTACCTGGACCGCAACTTCGGCACCCTCTCCGAGGGTGAGCGCAAGCGCACCCTCATCGCCCGCGCGATGATGACCGACCCGGAGCTGCTCCTCCTGGACGAGCCGGCCGCCGGCCTGGACCTCGGCGGCCGCGAGGACCTCGTGCGCCGCCTCGGCAGACTCGCCCGCGACCCGTTCGCCCCGTCGATGATCATGGTCACCCACCACGTCGAGGAGATCGCGCCCGGTTTCACCCACGTCCTGATGATCCGTCAGGGCAAGGTGCTCGCGGCCGGCCCCATCGACCTGGAGCTGACCTCCAGCAATCTCTCCCGCTGCTTCGGCCTGCCGCTCATCGTCGAGCGCAACGGCGACCGCTGGACCGCCCAAGGTCTGCCGCTCACCTGACAGTTGGCGCGGAACGATCCCTGACCGGGGCCGGGGCCGAAAAGCCCCGGCCCGATCCGGTCGCGATCGATCGCACCCTGTCCGCGACACCGCTCGCCGATCTACCATGAGCCCGTGGATGCATGGGTGTGGTGGCTGATCGCTGCCGTAGGACTGGGAATTCCTCTCGTCGTCACCGCGATGCCCGAGTTCGGGATGTTCGCGGTCGGCGCTGTCGCCGGTGCCGTGGTGGCCGCGCTGGGCGGTGGCATCGTCGCGCAGGTCATCGTCTTCGCCGCCGTCTCGGTCGCGCTCGTCGCCGTCGTGCGCCCGATCGCCAAGCGCGCCCGTACCGGAAGGCCGGGCATGGCCTCCGGTGTTGACGCCCTGAAGGGCAGGCAGGCCACGGTGCTCGAACGGATCGACGGCTCCGGCGGCGGCCGCATCAAGCTCAACGGCGAGGTCTGGTCCGCGCGTGCGCTGGACGAGGGCCAGGTGTACGAGCCGGGGCAGAAAGTGGACGTCGTGGACATCGAGGGAGCAACCGCCGTCGTCATGTGACGGCCTTGATCAACTGACCCTCGCAGGACCGGAGAACGGCCTGCACAAGAGGGTGAGTCTCTGAAAGACTCGATCACCTACTCGCCGGGCGGGACCGGCCGACAGCTATGGAAGGACACGAGGAGCCACTGTGGAACCGATCATCATCGTCCTGATCATCCTGGTGGTGCTGGTGTTCATCGCACTCATCAAGACGATCCAGGTCATTCCGCAGGCCAGCGCCGCCATCGTCGAGCGCTTCGGCCGCTACACCCGCACGCTGAACGCGGGCCTGAACATCGTCGTGCCGTTCATCGACTCCATCCGCAACCGCATCGACCTGCGCGAACAGGTCGTGCCCTTCCCGCCCCAGCCGGTCATCACGCAGGACAACCTCGTCGTCAACATCGACACCGTCATCTATTACCAGGTGACGGACGCCCGCGCCGCGACGTACGAGGTCGCCAGCTACATCCAGGCGATCGAGCAGCTCACGGTCACCACGCTCCGGAACATCATCGGCGGCATGGACCTGGAGCGCACCCTCACCTCCCGCGAGGAGATCAACGCGGCGCTGCGCGGCGTCCTGGACGAGGCCACGGGCAAGTGGGGCATCCGCGTCAACCGCGTCGAGCTCAAGGCCATCGAGCCGCCGACCTCCATCCAGGACTCGATGGAGAAGCAGATGCGCGCCGACCGTGACAAGCGCGCCGCCATCCTCCAGGCCGAAGGTGTCCGGCAGTCCGAGATCCTGCGCGCCGAGGGTGAGAAGCAGTCCGCGATCCTCCGCGCCGAAGGTGAGGCCAAGGCCGCGGCCCTGCGCGCCGAGGGCGAGGCCCAGGCGATCCGTACGGTCTTCGAGTCCATCCACGCCGGCGACCCGGACCAGAAGCTGCTCTCGTACCAGTACCTCCAGATGCTCCCGAAGATCGCCGAGGGCGACGCCAACAAGCTCTGGATCGTGCCCAGCGAGATCGGCGACGCGCTCAAGGGCCTCGGCGGCGCGCTCGGCAACTTCACGCCCGGTGGCGGCGCCCCGTCCGCCCCCACCACCACCCACCTCGAGAAGCCGTCGATCGACTGACAGCGCGCCACGGCCGTCCCGGACCGTGGCCCCGCGGAGCACCCACCGGACCCCTGGTGCATGATCGGTTCATGACGCACCGATCACGCGCCGGGGGTTCCGTATGACCACCAGGGGCTCCGCATGACCTTCTGGGAAGCGCTCGCCGTCTTCGCCGCAGGTCTGGGCGCGGGCGCCATCAACGTCGTCGTCGGCTCCGGGACGCTCATCACCTTCCCCGTCCTGCTCGGCATCGGCCTGCCGCCCGTCACCGCCAACGTCTCCAACAGCCTCGGCCTCGTACCGGGCTCCATCAGCGGCGCCATCGGCTACCGCCGCGAACTGCGCGGCCAGCGCCGCCGCATCCTCCGCTTCGGCGCCACCGCCCTCGCCGGCGGCCTGGCGGGCGCCGTCCTGCTGCTCGCCCTGCCCTCCGACGCCTTCGACGCGATCGTCCCCGCCCTCGTCGCCATCGCCCTCGTCCTCGTCGTCCTGCAGCCCCGGCTGTCCGCCGCCGTGAAGGCCCGCCGCGCCCGCAACGGCACCGTCCCGCACCGCGACGGCGGCATCGCCCTCCTGACCGGCCTGCTGCTCTCCAGCGCGTACGGCGGCTACTTCGGCGCCGCCCAGGGCGTCCTGTACATCTCCCTGATGGGCCTGCTGCTCGACGAGGGCCTGCAGCGCGTCAACGCCCTCAAGAACGTGCTCGCGCTCGTCGTCAACGGCATCGCCGCGGTCTTCTTCCTCTTCGTCGCCGACTTCGACTGGACGGCGGTGCTGCTGATCGCCGTCGGCTCCGCGCTCGGCGGGCTCGTCGGCGCCAGGCTCGGCCGCCGGCTGCCGCCCGCCGTCCTGCGCGGCGTCATCGTCGCGGTCGGCGTCGTCGCCATCGTGCAGCTGCTGCTGCGCTGAGAGCCGCACACGTACGACGAAGGGGCGCGGGTGTCTCCCCGCGCCCCTTCACGCACTCTCATGCGCCGGCCCTATGCCGACTGCACCAGCCAGTCCGGCAGCTCCTCCCGTACGGACACCCCCAGCGCCGCCAGCATCGTGTCGGCAGGCGTCGGCACGAACGGCCGCCGCAGCATCTCCATCCCCGCCTGCTCCGGCGTCCGGTCCGCCTTGCGGTGATTGTCCTCGGCACACGAGGCGACCGTATTCAGCCATGTGTCACCGCCCCCGTGCGCCCGCGGCACCACATGGTCCACGGTCGTCGCCCGCCGGCCGCAGTACGCGCACCGGTGCTGGTCCCGCACCAGTACGCCCCGCCGCGACCACGGCGCCTGTCTTCGGAACGGCACCCGTACGTATCTGCTCAGCCTGATCACCAGCGGTACCGGCAGATCCACCGCGGCGCCCCGGATGCGCAGCCCGGGGTGCGCCTGCTCGACCACGGCCTTGTCCTGCATGACCAACACGACCGCCCGCCGCAGCGACACCGTCGACAGCGGCTCGAAGCTCGCGTTGAGGACCAGCGTCTCGCGCATCCCGACCACCTCCCGCATCCCGTCCGCCGCTCGGCGAAGTGGCTCCACTGTGCAGTTCCAGTGATCCCCCGGACAACGCAATTTCCGTATGCCGCAAGGGAGATGACAGGTGAGCAACGGGCGAACGAATGGCGAACCGGAAAGCCGGAAAAGGGGGTGGGGAAGGGGGGAACGCTCCGGGCCCCGCCCCCGTGATCAGGGACCCGGAGCGTTACGGCAGCCGGCGCGGGCGTCCGACACGAGGCGGACTCCGGCAGACAGCAGGGGACACACCTGCGCCCCGCCGCCCCCGCCACTGCGGTGCCGACTGCCCGACGGCCATGTGGCAACCGTCGGCCAAGCACCACTGTGCGATCCGGGGCGCCGGGGCGCAACGGAATTACGGGCGAGCCCGCGTCACCCCTCGGCGGGGATCTCGTACTCGCCGATCAGCTGGGCCCGGCCCAGCGTGTGGAACCGCAGGTTGAAGCCCACCACGGCGGGCGAAGCGTCCGCGTCCGGGCCGAGCTTCTCCTGGTCCACCGCGTACACGGTGAAGACATAACGGTGCGGACCGTCCCCGGGAGGCGGCGCCGCGCCACCGAAGTCACGCGTCCCGTAGTCGTTCCGTACGTGCACCGCGCCCTCGGGCAGGCCCTTCATGTCACCGGAGCCCGCACTCGCCGGCAGCTCCGTCACCGACGCCGGGATGTCGAACACCGACCAGTGCCAGAAACCGCTGCCGGTCGGCGCGTCCGGGTCGAAACAGGTGACGGCATAGCTCCTGGTGCCCTCCGGAGCACCCTCCCACCGCAGGTGGGGCGAGGTGTTCCCCGCGCTGAACACCTGGGCGTCCGCCAGCGTCCCGCCCTCCTGCAGATCGTCGCTCACCACCGTGAACGAGGGCACCTGCGGATGAAAATCGTGCGGGAGCGGCCGGCGCTTCTGCTCGGACACTTCGACACCTCCTGATCGCATTCGGAGACCGTCCGGCCAGGTTAGAACCTGCTCGTGGCAGAACCGGTGCCCGGCCCGGCCGGAACTCATGTCCCCGCGCCGCGATCCGCGGTGCGCCGCGGCTCAGAACCAGTTGCGCTTGCCGCCCACCTCGGCCAGCCACTGGTTCAGGTACGCCACCCAGTCCGTGTTCTGGAAGTCGTGCAGCCCCACCTCGAAGGCGCGGAAGGTGTCGCTGCCCTCGGAGAACAGCCCCGGCTTCTTGTCCATCTCCAGTACGACGTCCATCGCCCGGTCGTCCGCCACGAAGGACAGCTCGACCTGGTTCAGCCCCCGGTACTGCTGCGGCGCGAAGAACTCGATCTCCTGGTAGAAGGGCAGCTTCTGCCGCGAGCCCCGGATGTGCCCGCGCTCCAGGTCCGCGTTCTTGAAGCGGAACCCGAGCTGCCCGAAGGCGTCGAGGATCGCCTGCTGCGCCGGCAGCGGGTGCACGTTCACCGGGTCGAGGTCACCGGAGTCGACCGCACGGGCGATCGCCAGCTCGGTCGTGACACCGACGCTCATCCCCTGCAGGTGCTGCCCGAGGAACGTCGTCACCGGCGTCTCCCACGGGATCTCCAGCCCGAACGGCACGGTGTGCGCCGCACCGGCCTGCACCTCGAAGGCGCCGCCCAGCTGCTGCTTGGTGAACTCGATGTTCTCCTTGCGCTCCCCCTCGCTGGTCTCGACCTCGACCACGGCCTGCAGCCCGACCGACAGCCCCTCGATCTGCTGCGGCACCGAGCCGCCCTGGATGCGCACCTCACCGTGCACGACGCCACCGGGGACGACGTTCTCCTCGAAGAGCACCGTCTCCACCGACGCGCCTCCGGCACCCAGACTCGCCAGCAGCTTCTTGAACCCCATTGATCGTCCTCCCCAGGCACGCGCCTGTACTTCGGTGATGTCCGGCCGCGGCACACCTGCCCGGTCCGGGTCCGCCCCCTACGAACGCGAAACGGCGTACGGCGGTTCCCCCGGCGGCCGGCCGCCGCACGCCCACACCCTGCCAAGACGGGGTACCTCCGGGCCACTCCGCCACCCCCGAAGAGAGCGAGCGAGGTCCACTACCCTGGGAACGCATGATCTCCGAACCCACCCGTATGCCGCTCCCGCGGACATTCTTCGACCGCCCCGTCCTCGAAGTCGCCCCCGACCTGCTCGGCCGCACCCTCGTGCGCAGCACACCGGAGGGCCCCATCGAACTGCGCCTTACGGAGGTCGAGGCGTACGACGGTGAGAACGACCCCGGCTCGCACGCCTACCGGGGCCGCACGGAGCGGAACGCGTCGATGTTCGGCCCGCCCGGACACGCGTACGTCTATTTCATCTACGGCATGTGGTTCAGCCTCAACCTCGTCTGCGGCCCCAACGGCTATGCCAGTGGTGTCCTGCTGCGCGCCGGCGAGGTGCTCAGCGGTACGGAGCAGGTCGCCGCGCGCCGCCCGAAGTCCCGCCGCCCGAGTGAACTCGCCCAGGGCCCGGCCCGGCTGGCCACCGGCCTCGCCATCGACCGGCAGCTGAACGGCACGGACGTGTGCGCGGGCCCCGGCGCGCCGCTCTCCGTCCTCGAGGGCATGCCGGCCGCCCCTGACTTGGTACGCAGCGGACCGCGCACCGGTGTCGGCGGCGAGGGCGCGACCCACCCGTGGCGCTTCTGGATCGACGGCGACCCGACGGTCAGCCCGTACCGGGCCCACGTCCCCCGGAAGCGCCGGACCAGGGCTGCTTGACTCTGCCCGGGCAGAGTCGTAACGTAGCCCGAGCCGCTTGAGACGGGCAGCGCTATGTGCGCACGCCGCAGGCGGCACCACCATCACTTTTGAACGACCCCCTCAACCGGGTTCTCTTTCGCATTGCCGAAAAACGAATCCCGGTTGTATCGGTCCGGCCATGCCGACGCCGATTATGAGCGATCAGGGGAATCCGCTAAAGTGATGGCACGCCGAAAGGCACCCCTCCCGACAGGGAAATCGGATACGAATTCGAGCGACTGCGACTTTCGAGACGCAGAGCACGGAAGAGGATCTGGTAAAGTCGGAACCGCGAAGAAGCCGAAAGGCGGAAACGCACCGGCGAAAATCGGGCCCGCAAGGATCTGATAGAGTCGGAAACGCAAGACCGAAGGGAAGCGCCCGGAGGAAAGCCCGCGAGGGTGAGTACAAAGGAAGCGTCCGTTCCTTGAGAACTCAACAGCGTGCCAAAAGTCAACGCC
>NZ_NHSG01000149.1:0-15928 GCF_020024005.1 Streptomyces purpurogeneiscleroticus | reverse complement strand
TGGGGGCCGGGGGCTGCTGGTAGAGCGGGTGGTCCGGCGCGGCCTGGTGCGGCGGGTGCGCCGCCCGGTCGTACAGCGCGTCGGCCACCGGGTCCTGGGCCGCGGGGTCCTGCGAGGGGAAGGGCGCCCGCGAGTAGGCGTCCTGCACATATGGGTCCGGTGCCTGCGGCGGCTGTGGGGGCCGGTCTGCGGCGTCGCCGCTCGCAGCCTGGCCGCGGTCACCGTCGTACGGCGCATTCATAGCTGCCCCACCTCATCCGTCGCCGGCCATCCGGCCCCGCCATGTATCAACGGTCCACTTTCTCACCCGAGCCGGACGCGTCCGTGCTTTCCGAACCGGTGTCCGCAGCCGGGTCACCCGGCTGCTCGGATTCGCCGTCCGAGGGCCGGCCGTCCTCGTCCGTGCCGTCGCGGTCCGGGGTGCCGTCCCCGTCGTCCGAGCCGGCGCCGCCGTCCGTACCGTCCCCGCCGTCGGTGCCGTCGTCGTCCTCGCGGGCCGCCGCGCGCTTGCGCTGCAGGTAGATCCGTACGCCGGCGAGGACGAGCAGCAGCACGCCGCCCGCGATGACGAGCATGACCGTAGCGGTGATCTCGGTGACGTTCACCTCGAAGGTCATCGCCCGCCCGTACCGCTTGCCGTCGGCGGTGTAGAGCTGCGCGGTGACCTGCACCGGGCCGTTCGCGTGCGCGGTGGTGTCGAACTTGAAGGACTGGCTGTGCCCGCCCTCGACGTCGATCGTCTGCGGTTCACCCACGTCCAGCCGATTGGGCTGGGAGGACGTGAGCCGCAGCGTCATGCCCTCGACGCCCCGGACGAGGTTGTTCTGCACCGTGACGGGAATCGTGGCGCTGCGCCCGGAGAGCGTGGCGTCCGACTTCTGGATCAGGTGCACCTTGGTCGTCAGGCCGTCCAGGTAGCTGCGGACGGACTTGCGGAACGCCTTGGCCCCGTTGGCGTCGCCGCGCCACGACGTCGACATCATCCGCATGATCGCGTTGCCGAAGGGGGTCTCGACCCGCCACGGCTCGGCCAGGATGACCTCGAAGTCGTCCAGCGCGGTACGCGTCTCCTGCGCCTGCCGGAAGGCGGCTGCCGGCAGCTCGTGCTTGCGCAGGGAAGACGGGTACGAGGCGGGGCCGGGCACCTGGCGGGTGGCGTTGCGGTCGGGCTTGGCCTTGGCCGCGTCGCTGAGGTCCTGCGCCTCGGCCCAGCCGCTGTCGTTCAGCGCCCGCACGGCCTTCGCCATCGCCTGGGCCTGGCTCGCGGTGGGCATCCGCTGGGGCGCCACCACGACGCTGCGCTGCCGTGACGGGTCCTGAAGATTGATCATCAGGGTCTGGGAGAGGAAGTTCTGTACCGCCAGGGTCGCGGAGCCGGCCTTGGACAGGTCGCCGGTGAAGGCGGTGGACAGTCCGGCGTCCGCGACTACGGCGGTGTTGCCGCCGCCGATGGGCCGAGCGGAGGTGGGGGTGTAGGACAGGCCGTTCTCCCGCATGCTGTCGCTGCGGGCGATGACGTTGTGGGCCCCCGCAGAGGTCGCCACGTCCACGACGGAGGAGTCCACGGCGCCGTCGACAGGCCAGGCGAAGTCGTTCCGCGCCTTCACGCCCGGGAGAACGGTGTCCACGGTCTTCGACGCCAGCTCGGTGGCCGGGCCGAGGTGGCCCAGCGCGCTCGGTACGGCCTTGCCCTGGTGCGCCAGCGAGGCGATGTCGGGGTCGCCGAACGGCAGCGCGATCACCTCGTGGGCCTGGACCGCCTGCTCAAGATCGCTCAGCCACTGCTTGGCCACGTCCTGGTTCCGGCCCGGCCTGGTCGTGCCGTGCGGCCCCTCGACCTTGTACCGGCCGGTCATGGCGTCGACGGAGGCGAGCAGGTCGGGGTCGACGACGAAGGTGACCGGAAGGTCCTTGCCGAGGGCGACGAGCTGCTGCAGCCGGCCGCCCGGCGCGATCTCGGCCGCCAGCTTGTCGTCGCGGAAGATCGGGGTCTGCTGTTCGTCGCCCTCTGTCTCCGCGGTGAGGTGGGTCTTGGAGATCAGCGGCCACAGGTACGTGAGGTCCGTCTTCTTCGGCGCGTCGGCCTCCTGCCAGGGCAGGAACGTGCGCTCGATGCCGAGCACCTGCTCGTACGGGGCGCTCCTGGAGCGGCCGGAGAAGGAGACGCCGAGCTGGTAGACGCCGTCCTTGCTCAGACGCAGCTTCTTGACCGGGACCCGCAGGGTGAAGGGCTGGGAGACGCCCGGCTTCAGCGCCCTGACCTTCTCCGTCCTGCCACCGACCTCCTGGCCGTCCAGGCCCGCGGAGTAGCCGGTGCGCCGGGCCACGTCGTCGATGGTGCTGCGGTTGTTCAGTACGGGCCCGCGGCGCAGTCCGATGTGTCCGCCGGTGATCGTCGCGCGGCCCTTGTTGGTGATGCTGCCGGAGACGGTGACCGCGTCGTCGTCCTTGCCGGGCGCCGGCGGGGTGAGCGAGTCGATGTCGACGTCGACCGTCCGGGAGCCGGAGGGTGCGGCGTGCGCTTCCTGCGCCGCGGGGACCTGCAGCAATCCGGCCAGCAGCGGCGCGCCGGCGACCAGCGCAGCGGCCCGTCGCAGCCATCGACCACGCGGCCGTTCGGTCACCTGGAACCCTGCCGCCTCGGCCACGCGCTCGCCCGTCCCTCGTCGTCGTCAGTGGTCGTCGCAATATGCGTCCACGCATGGTAACGATGACTGCTGTGGCGAAGTGCTGCGGACTGCTCCACCTGATCGGGCGGGCGGCCGGTCTCCGCGAACTCGTCCCCTTTATACGTGTCCGCCTCGCGTGGCGCGGCCACGTACCCTGTCCTGTTGTGCCGAACGCCAACAATGACACCCACGCCCCGCAGACCGAGCGCAGCGCACAGTCGACGCAGGCGCTGAACCAGGTCCAGCGCCGCGCCGTCAGCGAGTTGCTGCGCGTGTCGCCCGTCGCGGACGATCTGGCCCGCCGATTCCAGGAGGCCGGGTTCACTCTTGCCCTGGTCGGTGGTTCAGTGCGGGATGCCTTGCTGGGCCGGCTCGGCAACGACCTGGACTTCACCACCGACGCCCGGCCCGAGGACGTTCTGAAGATCGTCCGGCCGTGGGCGGACGCGGTGTGGGAGGTCGGCATCGCCTTCGGCACCGTCGGCTGCAAGAAGGACTCCTTCGACATCGAGGTCACGACGTACCGCTCGGAGGCGTACGACCGGACCTCGCGCAAGCCCGAGGTGTCCTACGGCGACTCGATCGAGGACGACCTGGTGCGCCGGGACTTCACCGTGAACGCGATGGCCGTGGTGCTCCCGGAGAAGGAGTTCATCGACCCGCACAACGGCCTGGAGGACCTCGCGGCGCAGGTGCTGCGCACGCCGGGCACCCCGCAGGAGTCCTTCTCCGACGACCCGCTGCGGATGATGCGGGCGGCGCGTTTCGCCGCGCAGCTGGACTTCACGGTGGCGCCCGAGGTCGTGGCCGCGATGAAGGAGATGGCGGACCGGATCGACATCGTCTCCGCCGAGCGGGTGCGTGACGAGCTGAACAAGCTGATCCTGGGCGCGTACCCCCGCAAGGGGCTCGCGCTGCTGGTCGAGAGCGGCATCGCCGACCGGGTCCTGCCCGAGCTGCCGGCGCTGCGGCTGGAGCGTGACGAGCATCACCGTCACAAGGACGTCTACGAGCACTCGCTGACCGTCCTGGACCAGGCCATCGACCTGGAGGAGGACGGCCCGGACCTGGTGCTGCGGCTGGCGGCGCTGCTGCACGACATCGGAAAGCCGAAGACCCGGCGCTTCGAGAAGGACGGCCGGGTCTCCTTCCACCACCACGAGGTGGTCGGCGCGAAGATGACCAAGAAGCGGATGACCGCGCTGAAGTACTCCAACGAGATGGTCAAGGACGTCGCGCGGTTGGTGGAGCTGCACCTGCGCTTCCACGGCTACGGCACGGGTGAGTGGACCGACTCGGCTGTCCGCCGGTACGTACGGGACGCCGGCCCGCTGCTGACGCGGCTGCACAAGCTGACCCGCTCGGACTGCACCACGCGGAACAAGCGCAAGGCCAACGCGCTCTCGCGGGCGTACGACGGGCTCGAGGAGCGCATCGCGCGGCTGCAGGAGCAGGAGGAGCTGGACGCAATCCGGCCGGACCTGGATGGCAACGACATCATGCAGGTACTGGACATCGCGCCCGGACCGGGCGTCGGCAAGGCGTACAAGTACCTGCTGGAGCTGCGGCTGGAAAACGGTCCGATGGGGCGGGATGCGGCGGTCGCGGCGCTCAAGGAATGGTGGGCCGAGCAGCAGAGCTGATCCCGGCGGCCGACGTGTCCGGCCGCTCATGTTTCACGTGAAACACCTCGCGCATCGCCTCGGTCGTCCTTCGGCCGGGGCGATGTTTCACGTGAAACACGAGCCCGCGCCATGGCGAGCGCGACGGCCAAATGGATCACCGCCACCCCGATGATCAGTGCGGAAGAGCGGCCGTCGGGCGGCAGTATGAGGGCCGCCACCCCGGCTGCGCCGACGAAGGAGACGTGGAAGAGCACGTCGTAGAGGGAGAAGACCCTGCCGCGGAACGCGTCGTCAACGGCGGACTGGACTTCCGTATCCGTGGCGATCTTCGCGCTCTGGGTCGTGAGGCCGAGGACGAAGGCGGCGACGAGCACCGGCGCCAGCGCGAAGGACAGCCAGAGTGCGGGTACCAGTACCGCGGCGGTGCCGGCACACGCCGCGATCCAGCCGGTGGGGGTCAGCCGGGTGACCGCCCAGGGGGACAGCAACGCGGCAGCGAAGAATCCGGCGCCGGACGCGGCGAGCGCGAATCCCAGCGTGGTCATCCCGTCTGGCCCATGCTGCGGCCAGTAGGCACGGCACAGCATCAGCACGGTGACCGTCAGCGCGCCGTAGCAGAAGCGCATCAGCGCCATCGCGGCCAGCGCCCGGGCGGCGGACCGGCGCCGGCCGAGGTGGGCCAGTCCCGAGACGAGCCCGCGAGCGGTGCTCAGCAGGGCAGTGGAGACACGCGGTACGAGCTGGCCGAGGTCCGGGCCGAGGAGCGCCGCCGGGATGCGCAGCGCGACGAGGGCGGCGCAGAGATAGAGGACGGCGCCGAGCAGGACGGTGATCGCGTCGGATTCGACGCCGACGAGCCGTAGGGCGAAGGCGAGGCCACCGCCCGCGGTGGCGGCCAGTGTGCCGGCCGTGGGGGACAGGGAGTTGGCCACCACCAGCGCCTCGGCGTTGTCGACGACCCGGGGCAGTGCGGCCGACAGACCGGCCAGGACGAAGCGGTTGACCGCGGTGACGCTGAGGGCGGAGGCGTAGAAGAGCCAGTCCGGCGCGCCGGCCAGCAGCAGCACCGCGGTCGCGGCGGCCAGGACCGTACGCAGCAGGTTGCCGTGGAGCAGGACCTGGCGGCGGCGCCAGCGGTCCAGGAGTACTCCGGCGAACGGCCCGAGCACGGAGTACGGGAGCAGCAGCACCGCCATGGCGGAGGCGATGGCCGCGGGAGACGCCTGTCGCTCGGGGGAGAAGACGACGTAGGAGGCGAGGGCGACCTGGTACACGCCGTCGGCGGCCTGGGAGAGGAGCCGGACGGCCAGCAGCCGGCGGAAATCGCGGCGGCGGAGGAGCCTGCGGAGGGCACGCACGGCGGACATGGGCCACAGCCTCACACAGGCTGCGGGCCCCTGGGGAGATTCCCAGGGGCCCGCGTCAGGACGGTGCGGAAGCGGCGGCGGCCGCGGTCGCGCTATCTCAGCGCTCGACCTCGCCCTTGATGAACTTCTCGACGTTGTCCCGAGCCTCGTTGTCGAAGTACTGGACCGGCGGGGACTTCATGAAGTACGAGGAGGCGGAGAGGATCGGGCCGCCGATGCCACGGTCCTTGGCGATCTTCGCGGCGCGCAGCGCGTCGATGATGACGCCCGCGGAGTTCGGGGAGTCCCAGACCTCGAGCTTGTACTCCAGGTTCAGCGGGACGTCACCGAAGGCGCGGCCCTCCAGGCGGACGTAAGCCCACTTGCGGTCGTCCAGCCAGGCGACGAAGTCCGAGGGACCGATGTGGACGTTGTCCGCGCCCATGTCACGGTCGGTGATCTGGGAGGTGACGGCCTGCGTCTTGGAGATCTTCTTGGACTCCAAGCGCTCGCGCTCGAGCATGTTCTTGAAGTCCATGTTGCCGCCGACGTTCAGCTGCATCGTGCGGTCCAGGATGACGCCCCGGTCCTCGAAGAGCTTGGCCATCACGCGGTGCGTGATGGTGGCGCCCACCTGGCTCTTGATGTCGTCACCGACGATCGGGACGCCCGCCTCGGTGAACTTGTCCGCCCACTCCTTGGTGCCGGCGATGAAGACCGGGAGGGCGTTGACGAAGCCGACCTTGGCGTCGATGGCGCACTGGGCGTAGTACTTCGCGGCGTCCTCGGAGCCGACGGGCAGGTAGCACACCAGGACGTCGACCTGCTGGTCCTTGAGGACCTGGACGACGTCGACGGGGGCCTCGGCGGACTCCTCGATGGTCTGGCGGTAGTACTTGCCGAGGCCGTCGAGGGTGTGGCCGCGCTGAACGGTCACGCCGGAGCGCGGCACGTCACAGATCTTGATGGTGTTGTTCTCGCTGGCGCCGATGGCGTCGGCGAGGTCGAGGCCGACCTTCTTGGCGTCGACGTCGAAGGCAGCCACGAACTCGATGTCCCGCACGTGGTAGTCACCGAACTGCACGTGCATCAGACCGGGCACGCGGCTGTCCGGGTCGGCGTCCTTGTAGTACTCGACGCCCTGTACCAACGATGCGGCGCAGTTGCCCACGCCGACGACGGCTACGCGAACCGAACCCATTCCGGTTGCTCCCTGTTTGTTCTCGACGCGGCTCCGCGGCTGCGGAGCCTCATGTTGCGGTGTCATCGGACGGATCCGGCCGGGATCCACCCCGGTGTCAGGGCAGGCCGCCCGTCTCTCCTGACTCGTTCCGGTCCGGGGCTGCGGTATCCGGGGCACGCTGGTCGCGCCCGGCCCGCTCGCTCTCGATCAGCTCGTTCAGCCAGCGCACTTCGCGTTCCACGGACTCCATGCCGTGCCGCTGCAGCTCGAGGGTGTAGTCGTCGAGCCGCTCGCGGCTGCGGGCCAGGGAGGCGCGCATCTTTTCGAGGCGCTCCTCCAGGCGGCTGCGGCGGCCCTCCAGTACGCGCATGCGTACATCGCGCGAGGTCTGCCCGAAGAAGGCGAACCGGACACCGAAGTGCTCGTCCTCCCAGGCGTCGGGCCCGGAGTGGGAGAGCAGCTCTTCGAAGTGCGCCTTCCCCTCCGCCGTCAGCCGATAGACGATCTTGGCTCGGCGTCCCGCGAGGGACGCGGCCGGGGCGGTGCCCTGGGCCGCGGCTCCCCCGGTCTCCTCGGCCAGCCAGCCGTGCGCGACCAAGGATTTCAGGCAGGGGTAGAGGGTGCCGTAGCTGAACGCTCGGAAAACACCCAGCGAAGTATTGAGCCGCTTCCGCAGCTCGTAGCCGTGCATGGGGGACTCGCGCAACAGGCCGAGCACGGCGAATTCGAGGATGCCGGACCGTCTGCTCATCCTCCGCCTCCCCAGCTGTGTGCGCTCTTTATGCCGAGCTGATGTATCGACTCGATACATCCAGACGATAGAACGGGTCGCTGGGTGGGACAAGGGCGGGGACGGTGAACGGCATCACATCGCTGATTCGCTGTAGCCAACGTGACTGATTTGGAGTGAATTTCGAGGCTGGGCAGGTTTTGGCCGTGCGTAGTCTGTGCGGCATGCAGACTGCCGGGAACCAAGTGGCGAGAAGTGGCGTCTCCGTCCCCGGTGTAGTGCGGCCCGTGCGACCAATGCGGGCCGTGTTGTCGGGGGGACCTGAAGTGAACTGCCGCCTTCAGGCGATGAGATAGCGCGCCTGCCCGAGGAGTAACCGTTCCATGAGCGAGCACCGTCGCAAACCGCCGCAGCCGCAAGGTGGCGGACGTGCCGCGGCCCGACGCGCCGCACAGCAACAATCGAGTGGCCGCCGAGCCGCGCCGTCGCGCGGTTCCAGCAGGGCGTCCGCTTCTGCTGCCGCTTCGTCCGGCGTGCCTGAGCAGGAGCCTCCCTACCAGGGGCGGGCGGCCGCGCGCCGGGCTGCGCAACGCGGCGGGCGCCGGAGGGCGCCCGAGGCGGCGGCGGCCGGAGCTGCCGGCCGCGGCGGTCGGCGCTCCGCCGGTGCGGGTGGCGGCGGCCACCCGCCCAAGAAGCGGTTCATCGACTACCCGCGCTCGGACAAGGACGGGGCGCGCCGCTGGGTGCCGTCCTGGCGCCTCGTGCTGGGCAGCTGCCTGGGCTTCATCGCATTGGTGCTCGGCCTGTCCGGTATCGCGCTGGCGTACGTCGACGTTCCCGACGCGCAGAAGCTTTCGAAGGTCCAGAAGAACGTCTACTACTGGGCCGACGGCAAGCAGATGGTCGTCGCCGGTGGTGGTGAGCTCAACCGCCAGATCGTGCCGATCAGCCAGATCCCGAAGTCGATGCAGAATGCGGTGATCTCCGCGGAGAACGCCTCGTTCGAGACGGACTCGGGTGTCGACCCGATGGGTATCGCCCGCGCGGTGGTCAAGATGGCCATGGGCGGTGAGACCCAGAGTGGCTCGACGATCACCCAGCAGTACGTGAAGAACACGTACCTGAACCAGGAGCAGACGCTCAAGCGCAAGATCACCGAGCTGTTCATCTCGATAAAGGTGGGCGCCTCGGAGCCCAAGCCCAAGATCCTGGCCGGGTACCTCAACACGGCGTACTACGGGCGTGGCGCCTACGGCATCCAGGCCGCGTCGCGCGCCTACTACAACAAGGACAGCGAAGACCTCACCACGAGCGAGAGCGCCTTCCTCTCCTCGCTGCTCAACGGCCCCAACCTCTACGACCCGTACGTCACGACGGAGAGCAAGAACGCGAACCTCAAGCGGGCCAAGGCGCGCTGGTCGTGGACGCTGGACCGGGAGGTCCAGGTGGGCCGGCTGTCCAAGGCGGCACGGGCCAAGATCCAGGACGACGACTTCCCCATGCCGCGGCCGCCGAAGAAGGCGATGGACCTGCGGGGGCAGAAGGGCTACCTCGTCGACCTCGCCAACAACTACATCACCGCCAACAGCGACATCTCGGACGCCGAGCTGAAGCAGGGCGGCTATGCGATTCGTACCACCTTCGACCGTAAGAAGATGGGTGAACTGACCAAGGCCGTCGAAAACGTCTCGAAGAAGGCGCTGAACCCCGAGCAGCGCGCGGTCGACAAGTACGTGCAGTTCGGCGGGGCCTCGGTCGAGCCGGGGACCGGAAAGATCGTCGCGATCTACGGCGGCAAGGACGCGACGGAGCACTACACGAACAACGCCGACTACACCGGTGTCCAGGTCGGCTCCACGTTCAAGCCGTTCGTCCTGGCCGCGGCGATGGACAAGGGCGTGCGGGACCCGAACAACCCGGCCGTCCGCACTCCCGTGTCGCCGAACAGCATGTACAACGGCAACAACAAGGTGCGGCTGCTCAACTACGACGGGACCGTCTGGCACGACCGGGACGGCAAGGAGTGGCACCAGGCCAACGACGGCAATGAGGACAAGGGCCGCGTCAGCCTGCGCACCGCCATGCAGTACTCGGTGAACACGCCCTACATCCAGCTGGGCATGGACGTCGGCACCGATGTGGTGAAGCAGGAGGCCATCGCCGCCGGTCTGCGGGACGACAACAGCATGGCGCGGACCACGCCGACCTTCTCCCTGGGCACCTCGGCGCCCAGCGCCATCCGGCTGGCCGGCGCGTACGCCACCTTCGCCGCCAGCGGCGAGCAGACCGACCCGTACTCCGTCGAGTCGGTGACCAAGGACGGCACCACTTTCTACAAGCACGAGTCGAAGACCAAGACGGCCTTCGACCCGAACGTGGCCAACAACGTCACGGACGTGCTCAAGAACGTGATCAAGAAGGGCACCGGTACGGCGGCGCAGCTGCCGGACGGCCGTGAGGCGGCCGGCAAGACCGGTACCACCGACGACAACAAGTCGGCGTGGTTCGCGGGCTACACCAAGCAGCTGGCCACCACGATCGGCATGTGGCGCGTCAACGACCAGGCGAAGTCGCAGCGCTTCCTGAAGATGTACGGCGTCGGCGGCGAGGAGAAGATCCACGGAGCTTCGTTCCCCTCGCAGATCTGGCGCGACTACATGATGCGGGCGATGCAGGGCGAGCCGATGGAGACGTTCCCGCCGCCGCAGCCGATCGGCAAGGTCGTCTACGGCGAGAGCGCCAGCCCGAAGCCGACCCCGACGGAGACGGAGGAGAAGCCGACGGAGGAGCCGTCGGAGTCGCCTTCGGAGAGTCCGAGCGAGTCCTCCCCCAGCCCGTCGGCGAGCGACACCTGCTCGCCCTGGGACCTGGGCTGTAAGGACGAGGGAGGCCAGAACGGCGGCCCGACCGGTGGTCCGGGTGATCCCGGTGACGAGACCTCGCCACCGGCGACCGAGCCGCCCGGCGGCGATGACGGCGGCGGTTTCTTCGGAGGCCCGGACGGCTTCGAGAACTGACCGCGCGCTGTTTCACGTGAAACGCTCGACCGGTTTCACGTGAAACAGCGGATGCGAAACGACGAGCCCCCGACCCGGCATGCCCGGGCGGGGGCTTCGCCGTCTCCGGCACAGGGACGTGCGGCAGGATGACCCCATGACGAGCGTGCGACAGGACGAGCCCGTACGGCCGACGCAACGGGACGAGGTGGCGGCGGCCGGCAGCGAGCTGATCGGCGGCCCGCTCGGCCGCCGCGTGCTGCTCGGTGCGAGCTGGTGGACGCCGGTACGCATCATTGCCCTGGTCGCCCTGGGCATGTTCGCGCTGGGGATGGTGCAGAAGCTGCCCTGCTACAACGGCGCCTGGTTCTTCGGCGCGACCAGCCAGTACACCCACGCCTGCTACTCGGACATCCCGCACCTCTACGTCGGACGCGGGTTCGCCGAGAACCTCGTCCCGTACTTCGACCGGCTGCCCGGTGACATGCAGTACCTCGAATACCCGGTGCTGACCGGCGTGTTCATGGAGGTCGCCTCGTGGCTGACCCCGCACGGCGGCACCATGCAGCACCGCGAGCAGATCTACTGGCTGGTCAACGCCGGGATGCTCATGGTCTGCGCCGCCGTCATCGCGGTCTGTGTGGCCCGGACGCACCGCAAGCGGCCCTGGGACGCCCTGCTCGTCGCTCTGGCGCCCGCCTTCGCGCTGACAGCCACCATCAACTGGGACCTGCTCGCCGTCGCGCTGACCTCGGTGGCGATGCTGCTCTGGTCGCGCAGCCGCCCGCTCGCCGCCGGAGTGTTCATCGGGCTGGCGACAGCGGCCAAGCTCTACCCCGTCCTGCTGCTGGGGCCGCTGTTCGTCCTGTGCTGGCGGGCCGGGAAGTGGCGGTCCCTGGGCGCCGTGATGGGCGGCGCGGCCTTCTCCTGGCTGGCGGTGAACCTGCCCGTGATGCTGCCCGCCTGGGACGGCTGGCAGAAGTTCTACACCTTCAGCCAGGAGCGGCCGATCGACTTCGGCTCCGTCTGGCTGCTGATCTCCCAGCGCACCGGCAACCCGCTGGAGTACGCCAACACCTACGCGACGCTGCTGATGATCGTCGGGTGCGGGGCCATCGCGCTGCTCACGCTCTACGCGCCACGCCGCCCGCGCCTGGCCCAGCTGGCGTTCCTGGTCGTCGCGCTCTTCGTCCTGACCAACAAGGTCTACTCACCGCAGTACGTGCTCTGGCTGATCCCGCTGGCCGCGCTGGCCCGGCCGCGCTGGCGGGACTTCCTGGTGTGGCAGGGGTGCGAGGTCATGTACTTCCTCGGCATCTGGCTGTACCTCGCGTACAGCGGCAGCGGGGACAAGCACCAGGGCCTGCCGCCCGAGGGCTACCAACTTGCCATCGTTCTCCACCTGTTGGGCACGCTGTACCTGTGCGCGGTGGTGGTCAGGGACATCCTGCTGCCGGACCGGGACACGGTGCGCAGGGAAGGCGCCGACGACCCCTCGGGCGGCGTCCTGGACCAGGCCCCCGATGTGTTCGTTCTGGGGCGACAGCACCACGCACCGCGGCACGCCGCCCCGTTCGAGGGCGCGGCACGGGTCGAGTGGGGGCCGGCCGGGGACTGACCGGCGGCGCCGTCGGCAGGTCGGCCGGTAGATACGCGGCGGGCCCGGACGCACGGCGGGGAGCCAGGCGTCCGGGCCCGTTGTCCAGGTCCGGGAATCCGCAGGTCAGCGGTCCACGAGACGGTCGAACTGCGTAGTGGTGTGCCGCAGGTGGGCCACCAGTTCCTCGCCGACCTTCGGCTCCGGCGCGTCGCTGGGCACGAACAGGATGGAGACCTGCATGTGCGGCGGCTCCGCGAACCAGCGCTGCTTGCCGGACCACACGTACGGCGAGAGGTTGCGGTTCACCGTCGCCAGGCCGGCCCGGGCGACGCCCTTGGCGCGGGGCATCATGCCGTGCAGCGCCTTGGGGGCCTCCAGGCCGACGCCGTGCGAGGTGCCGCCGGCCACCACGACGAGGTAGCCGTCGGAGGCCGCCTTCTGCTGGCGGTAGCCGAAGCGGTCGCCCTTGGCCACGCGGGTGACGTCCAGGACCGCGCCGCGGTACTCGGTGGCGTCGTGGTCGCCGAGCCACAGCCGCGTACCGATCCGGGCGCGGAAGCGGGTCTGCGGGAACTGGGCCTGCAGCCGGTGCAGCTCATCGGCCTTGAGGTGGCTGACGAACATGGTGTGCAGCGGCAGCCGGGCGTTGCGGAGCCGGTCCATCCAGCCGATGACCTCGTCCACCGCGTCCGTGCCGTCGGTACGGTCCAGCGGGAGGTGCATGGCGAAGCCCTCCAGCCGTACGTTCTCGATCGCGGAGGCCAGCATCGGCAGCTCCTCCGGCGTGACGCCGTGCCGCTTCATGCTGCTCATGACCTCGATCACGACCCGCGCCCCGGCCAGTCCGCCGAGTCCCTGGACCGAGGAGACCGAGCGGATCGCCCGGTCCGGCAGCGGCACCGGCTCCTCGCCGTGCCGGAACGGCGTCAGGACGAGCAGGTCACCGCTGAAGAAGTCCTTGATGCGGGCTGCTTCGTAGGTGGTGCCGACGGCCAGGAGGTCGGACCCCAGGCGGGTCGCCTCATCGGCGAGACGCTCGTGGCCGAAGCCGTAGCCGTTGCCTTTGCAGACCGGGACCAGCCCCGGGAACTGCTGAAGCACCTGCTGCTGGTGCGCCCGCCAGCGCGCGGTGTCGACGTAGAGGGTGAGCGCCATGGCCGGCCCGTGAACCTTTCTCGTTGCTGTGGTGCGTCGGATCTGTGGGGATTGCCGCGGGCGAGCGGTCAGCGCCGCGACATGTAGATGTCCAGCGCCTTGTGCAGGAGCTTGTTCAGCGGGAAGTCCCACTCGCCCAGGTACTCCGCCGCCTGCCCACCGGTACCGACCTTGAACTGGATCAGACCGAAGAGATGGTCGGTCTCGTCCAGCGAGTCGCTGATGCCGCGCAGGTCGTAAACGGTCGCGCCGAGCCCGTAGGCGTCCTGCAGCATCCGCCACTGCATCGCGTTGGACGGGCGGACCTCGCGGCCGATGTTGTCGGACGCGCCATAGGAGTACCAGACGTGGCCGCCGACGACCAGCATCGTCGCCGCGGAGAGGTTCACGCCGTTGTGGCGGGCGAAATACAGCCGCATGCGGTTCGGGTCCTCGCTGTTGAGGGCCTTCCACATGCGCTCGAAGTAGCTCTGCGGCCGCGGGCGGAAGTGGTCACGCACCGCGGTGATCTCGTACAGCCGCTGCCACTCGGCGAGGTCCTCGAAGCCGCCCTGGACGACCTCGACGCCGGCCTTCTCGGCCTTCTTGATGTTGCGGCGCCACAGCTGGTTGAAGCCCTTGTGGACGTCCTCCAGCGAGCGGTTCTCCAGCGGCACCTGGAAGACGTAGCGGGGCTGCACGTCACCGAAGCCCGCACCGCCGTCTTCGCCCTGCTGCCAGCCCATGCGGCGCAGCCGGTCGGCGACCTCGAAGGCGCGCGGCTCGATGTGGGTGGCCTCCACGTCCCGCAGCCGCTTGACGTCGGGGTTCTGGATGCCGGACTTGATCGCGGCGGCGTCCCAGCGGCGGATGACGACCGGCGGGCCCATCTTCACGGAGAAGGCACCCTGCTGCTTGAGATGCGCGAGCATCGGCTGCAGCCAGTCCTCCAGATTGGGGGCGTACCAGTTGATGACGGGGCCCTCGGGGAGGTACGCGAGGTACCTCTTGATCTTGGGCAGCTGGCGGTAGAGGACCAGGCCGGCGCCGACGAGCTGACCGGTGGAGTCGAACCAGCCCAGGTTCTCAGAGCGCCACTCGGACTTCACATCGGCCCAGGCCGGGACCTGCATGTGGCTGGCCGCGGGCAGGCTCTGGATATATGCCAGATGCTGCTCTCGACTGATGGTCCTCAGGGTCAGGCTCATGCGGGGCGCTCCTCGGCAGGTTTGTCCCCGTGGTCGGGGCTCCGGCTCTCGCGCCGAAGCCTACTGCGCCAAGGGAGCGCCCCGTCTGGGCCTACGGCCGCAGGCGTCCGTACATCATCCGTGCGGCTAGCCCAGTACGCCTCCGAAGAGGCCGCCGTGGGCCATGCCGAGGAAGAATCCGAGTGCCGCGGCGCCGAGGCCGATGATCAGCACGAAACGTTCCCCGGTCGTCACGGAGATGAATTGTCCCCAGGCGCCAGTGCCGATGCCGAACAGTCCGGCCCAGGAGCTGAGCAGGTGCAGGTGGGTGAAGTAGGCGGAGATGACGGCGACGAGGCCCAGCACCAGCGTTACCGCGGCGAGGGTGTTTTCGAGGGGGTGCGCCTTGCCGTCGCTGTTCAGCAGGGAGAGCAGGCCGTGCTGCTGGGGCTTCTGGGGCTGTACTGCATGTGCCATGCGGCACCTCCGTAGACAGGCGGCGCACTGTAACGCCGCTCACACCCGTTGTGTTCCAGATTGGGGGGATCGGTGGCCTGATTTCAACCGGAAGCCTTCAGGCGGGTACTCTGTACGGTCTGCGCCCATGTCTGTCCGCATTCGCTGTACGGACCGGGCGCGGAACGCATCACGACCCTCCTGCCACGGAACGACCGTGGCCGCTGAGTCCAAAGGAGGTGGGTTCCACATGCGTCACTACGAGGTGATGGTCATCCTCGACCCCGATCTGGAGGAGCGCGCTGTCTCCCCCCTGATCGAGAACTTCCTTTCCGTCGTCCGTGAGGGCAACGGCAAGGTCGAGAAGGTCGACACCTGGGGCCGTCGTCGTCTCTCGTACGAGATCAACAAGAAGCCCGAGGGCATCTACTCGGTCATCGACCTCCAGGCCGAGCCGGCCGTCGTCAAGGAGCTCGACCGTCAGATGAACCTGAACGAGTCGGTCCTCCGGACCAAGGTCCTCCGTCCCGAGACCCACTGACCGCGTAAGCGTTCAGCGGACATCGGGTTCGAGTAGCAACACAGCAGCCAGCAGCACACCCGCCGAGAGGTTCCCCTAATGGCAGGCGAGACCGTCATCACGGTCGTCGGCAATCTTGTTGACGACCCCGAGCTGCGCTTCACCCCGTCCGGTGCGGCGGTCGCGAAGTTCCGCGTCGCGTCCACTCCCCGCACCTTCGACCGTCAGACCAATGAGTGGAAGGACGGCGAGAGCCTGTTCCTGACCTGCTCGGTGTGGCGTCAGGCGGCGGAGAACGTCGCCGAGTCCCTTACGCGGGGCACCCGCGTGATCGTGCAGGGCCGCCTCAAGCAGCGGTCGTACGAGGACCGCGAGGGCGTGAAGCGCACGGTCTACGAGCTCGACGTCGACGAGGTCGGCGCGAGCCTGCGCAATGCCACGGCCAAGGTCACCAAGACCAGCGGCCGGGGTGCTCAGGGCGG
>NZ_NHSG01000148.1:0-16148 GCF_020024005.1 Streptomyces purpurogeneiscleroticus | reverse complement strand
GCCTCGACGGCCGGTGTCGCCGTGGAGAGCCGTGACATCTCGCTGGCGGGCCGGATCATCGCCAGCTTCCCCGAGCGTCTTCGGGAGGACCAGCGCATCGACGACGCGCTCGCCGAGCTGTCGAACGGGGGCCGCTCACGAGATATCTTGATGTCGAGCAATGTTGCAGACGTGGAGCGGAGCACCGGTGACTGACTCGACCATCATCTATACGCACACCGACGAGGCCCCGGCCCTGGCGACGTATTCGTTCCTGCCGGTGATCGAGGCATACGCCTCGACGGCCGGTGTCGCCGTGGAGAGCCGTGACATCTCGCTGGCGGGCCGGATCATCGCCAGCTTCCCCGAGCGTCTTCGGGAGGACCAGCGCATCGACGACGCGCTCGCCGAGCTCGGTGAGCTGGCGAAGACGCCCGAGGCGAACATCATCAAGCTGCCGAACATCTCGGCCTCGATCCCGCAGCTCAAGGCCGCGATCGCCGAGCTGCAGGAGCAGGGCTACGCCCTCCCGGACTACCCGGACGACCCGAAGACCGACGAGGAGCGCGACATCCGCGCCCGGTACGACAAGGTCAAGGGCAGCGCCGTCAACCCGGTCCTGCGCGAGGGCAACTCCGACCGCCGCGCCCCCGCGTCGGTCAAGAACTACGCCAAGGCCAACCCGCACCGCATGGGCGCCTGGTCCGCCGACTCCAAGACGAACGTCGCGCACATGACCGGCGACGACTTCCGCTCCACCGAGAAGTCCGTCGTCATCGCCGAGGACGGCGCGCTGCGCATCGAGCTGGTCGGTGACGACGGTTCCACCACCGTGCTGCGCGAGTCGGTGCCGGTGCTGGCGGGCGAGGTCGTGGACGCCTCCGTCATGCGCGTCGGCGCGCTGCGCGAGTTCCTCAAGGAGCAGGTCGCCCGCGCCAAGGCCGAGGGCGTGCTGTTCTCGGTGCACCTCAAGGCCACGATGATGAAGGTCTCCGACCCGATCATCTTCGGTCACGTGGTGCGTGCCTTCTTCCCGAAGACCTTCGCGAAGTACGCGGACGTGCTCGCCGGCGCCGGCCTGACCCCGAACGACGGCCTCGGCGGCATCTGGAAGGGCCTGGAGGCGCTGCCCCAGGGCGAGGAGATCAAGGCGTCCTTCGACGCCGAGCTCGCCGAGGGCCCGGACCTGGCGATGGTCGACTCGCACCGCGGCATCACCAACCTGCACGTCCCGAGCGACGTCATCGTCGACGCCTCCATGCCGGCCATGATCCGCACCTCGGGCCACATGTGGAACAAGGACGACCAGGAGCAGGACACCCTCGCGGTCATCCCGGACAGCAGCTACGCCGGCATCTACCAGGCCGTCATCGACGACTGCAAGGCCAATGGCGCGTACGACCCGTCGACCATGGGCTCGGTGCCGAACGTCGGCCTGATGGCGCAGAAGGCCGAGGAGTACGGCAGCCACGACAAGACCTTCGAGGTGCCCGCCACGGGCACCGTGCGGGTCGTCGACGGCAACGGCACCGCGCTGATCGAGCAGGAGGTCAGCGCCGGCGACATCTTCCGCGCCTGCCAGACCAAGGACATCCCGATCCGCGACTGGGTCAAGCTGGCCGTCACGCGCGCCCGCGCGACCGGCGACCCGGCCGTGTTCTGGCTGGACGAGAGCCGCGCGCACGACGCGAACCTCATCGCCAAGGTCAAGCAGTACCTCCCGGAGCACGACACGGAGGGCCTGCAGATCGAGATCATGTCCCCGTTCGAGGCGACCAAGTTCTCCGTGGAGCGCATCCGCCGCGGCGAGAACACGATCTCGGTGACCGGCAACGTGCTGCGTGACTACCTCACCGACCTGTTCCCGATCCTGGAGCTCGGCACGAGCGCCAAGATGCTCTCGGTCGTGCCGCTGATCAACGGCGGTGGCCTCTTCGAGACCGGCGCCGGCGGCTCCGCGCCCAAGCACGTCCAGCAGCTGGTCAAGGAGAACTACCTGCGCTGGGACAGCCTGGGTGAGTTCCTCGCGCTCGCGGTGAGCTTCGAGCACCTCGCGCAGAAGACGGGCAACGCGCGCGCCCAGGTGCTCGCCGACACCCTCGACCGCGCGACCGGCACGTTCCTCGCGGAGAACAAGTCGCCCAGCCGCAAGCTCGGCGGCATCGACAACCGCGGCAGCCACTTCTACCTCGCGCTGTACTGGGCGCAGGAGCTGGCCAAGCAGACCGAGGACGCCAAGCTGGCCGAGGCGTTCGCCGAGCTGGCCAAGACGCTGGCCGAGCAGGAGCAGACGATCGTGGACGAGCTGGTCGCCGTCCAGGGCAAGCCGGCCGACATCGGCGGCTACTACCAGCCCGACGTGGCCAAGGCCGCGGCCGTCATGCGGCCGTCCGCCACGCTGAACAAGGCGCTCGCCTCGCTCAGCGCCTGACGCCGCCCACGGGCGGCTGCCCGTACGCGTACCGCCCCGGCCGGTCCCACGACCAGCCGGGGCGGTCCCGTACGGTCCTCACGCCGCCGCGTCGAAGAGGTGGTGCATCGCCCGCCGCAGCTCCATCAGGTCGCGCACGGGCGAGGGGAAGTCGAAGCGGGCGTCGAAGACCTGGTGGCCGGGGTCGGCGAAGCGGACCCGCAGCCCGAAGCGGTCCAGCGCGACGGGTACGACCGTGCCGCGCGCCGCGCAGACCTGCTCGGCGCGGTCGCCGAGCAGCCCGCACAGGTCGCGCACCTGCTCCTCGTGCGAGGAGTGCAGATGCTGCAGCAGCTCGGCCTCGTGGCCCGCTACGGGGTCCGGAGCGGCCTGCGTGAATTCCTCGGGCTCGACGGAGTCCGCGCCCCACAGATCGTCCACGGTGGCCTCGCCGACCTCCAGGCGCAGCATCATCCAGGCGGCCCGCCCGACGGTGCCGGGCAGCGGGTCGGGGCGCAGCGCCTCGCCGATGCCCAGCAGTTCGCCGACGGGGTGCCGCTCGGCGAGCAGCCGGGCGGCGTGGGCCCGGTCCTCGCCGCGTACGGGGGTCAGCCAGCCGGCGATCCAGGCCCGTCCGCGGATGCGATGGGGCACCGAAACGGGGGCGACGTCCGTGAGTTCCATCACGGCGGTGACGTCGTCGTCCTGGGCGTGTGCGGCGGCCCGGGCGGCCGCGGAATCCCCAGGAACCAGGAGTAGCACGTCTCCTGAGGCGTCGACCGTTCTGCAGGCGGGCGCGGCGAAGCCGGCTTCGTCGAGATCGTGGACTCCGGGAATGGTCAGAGACGCCATAGCATGGGAATCCACGAGGGTTCGCACACGCTCGGCGGCGGTCGGCTGCTGGGCGTCTTCCGTGGGACGCGGCTGACCCGCCTCGGTGCTCTGGCCAGCACTGGGCAGGGGGTTCCCAGGTCGATACATGCGGTCTCCTCGCGCTGCTAAGGTAAGCCTCACCTAACTTACATGGAGGTCCGTTCCACGTGAACCAGTCGCGTCCCAAGGTCAAGAAGTCCCGCGCGCTCGGCATCGCGCTGACTCCGAAGGCCGTCAAGTACTTCGAGGCCCGTCCGTACCCGCCCGGCGAGCACGGCCGCGGTCGCAAGCAGAGCAGTGACTACAAGGTCCGGCTGCTGGAGAAGCAGCGGCTGCGCGCCCAGTACGACATCAGCGAGCGCCAGATGGTGCGGGCCTACGACCGCGCCCGCAAGGTCGACATGAAGACCGGCGAAGCGCTGATCATCGAGCTGGAGCGCCGCCTGGACGCGCTCGTCCTGCGCTCCGGCCTGGCCCGCACGATCTACCAGGCCCGCCAGATGGTCGTGCACGGCCACATCTCGGTGAACGACCGCAAGGTCGACAAGCCGTCCTTCCGCGTCCGCCCCGGCGACGTCGTGATGGTCCGCGAGCGCAGCCGCGAGAAGCACCCCTTCCAGGTCGCGCGTGAGGGTGGCTACGCCCCCGACGGCGAGACCCCGCGCTACCTGGAGGTCAACCTCCAGGCGCTGGCGTTCCGCCTGGACCGGGACCCCAACCGCAAGGAAATCCCGGTCATCTGCGACGAGCAGCTGGTCGTCGAGTACTACGCGCGCTGAGCGAGCAGCCCGGCAGCGCACGGCCCGCGCGCCGCTTTCGTGGCGCGCGCTGCCTCAGCCCGCCGTCTCCCCGCCGTTCGCGGCAGGGGACACGGCGGGCTCGCCGGTTTCCGGGGGCCTGCTCCCCGCCCCGCCGCGCGGCCGGGGAAGTTCGCCCAGGATCCGGGTGACGGCCGCGTCCAGGTCCAGCGCCCGGCCCCGCCGCACGGCCACCTCGTATCCCGCGTCGCCCAGCTCCCCGCGGGCCCGCCGCTCGCACAGCTCGTGCGGCTGGTTGAAGAAGTGGGAGCCGAACAGCTGCGGCCCGACCGACGGCCAGATCCGCGCCGCGATCCCCTGCAGCACAGCCGCCTCCGCCGCGTCCCCTTCGTCCAGCGTGACCAGCGCCAGCAGCTCCACCGCCAGCACCGCGCCCAGCAGGTCGTGGAAGGTGTGGTCGATCACCAGGCACTCGGTCAGCAGCCGGCGCGCGCCCGGCAGGTCCCCGCGCGTCCAGGCCGCGTACGCCAGGACGTACAGCGCGTACGCCTGTGCCCACCGCTCGCCGTGATCCGCACACACCTCCCGGACCTCGGCGCACAGCTCCTCGGCCGCCGCCAGATCGCCGCCGAAGGCCACCGCCATGGCCAGTTCGATCTGTGCCATCAGTACGTTGCTGTTCAGCTCGCCGATCTCGCGGTAGGCCGCCAGCGCCGCCCGCAGCAGCGTTTCGGCACGCGGCATGTCGTCACCGGTCAGCGCCAGACAGCCGAGCCGGTGCTGCGCATAGGCGGCGGCCCGCGCGTTCCCCGCGCGCTCCGCCTCCGCGCGGCACTGCTCCAGCGCGTACAGCGCGCCGATCGGATCGCCCTGGAGCACCGCGACATAGCCGGTCACCCACAGCGCCTTCAGCCGCGCGTCCTGATGGTCGGCCGGCATCTCCAGGGACCGCTCCAGCCAGTGCCGCCCCTCCGACAGCCGGCCGCAGCCGACCCAGAAGAACCACAGCGTCCCGGCCAGAAACTGCCCCAGATACGCCTCCTCCGGCACTTCCAGGCTGTGCTCCAGCGCGAGGCGCACATTGGGCAGCTCCACATCGAGGCGGGCGGCCACCTCGTCCTGCCGCGGCCCGAACCAGTCCAGCTCGCACCAGGTGGCCAGGCCCACGTACCAGTCGCGGTGCCGGCGCCGCAGCCGCTCGGTGTCGTCCAGCGCCGCCAGCCAGTCCGCGCCGTAGGCCCGTACCGTGTCCAGCATCCGGTAGCGCACCCCGACCGGGGTCTCCTCGCGGACCACCACCGACTGCGCGACCAGCTCGGTGAGCACGTCCAGCAGCTCGTCGGCGGGCAGATCGGGGCCCGAGCAGACGTACTCGGCCGCCTCCAGGTCGAACTGCGCGGCGAACACCGAGAGCCGCGCCCACAGCAGCCGCTCCTGCGGCGTGCACAGCTCGTGGCTCCAGCCGATGGCCGTGCGCAGCCTCTGATGGCGCGGCAGGATGTCCCGGTCGGTACCGGTCAGCAGCCGGAAGCGGTCGTCCAGCCGGTGCAGCACCTGGTCGACCGAGAGGGCGCGCAGCCGGCCGGCGGCCAGCTCCAGCGCGAGCGGGATGCCGTCGAGCCGGTGGCACAGCTCGGCGACCGCCGCGCTGTTGGCCTCGTCGACGGTGAAACCCGGCACCACGCAGGCGGCCCGGTCGGCGAACAGCTCGCCCGCCTCCGCGTCCGGCAGCGGCAGCAGCGGACAGGTCCGCTCCCCGGGCAGCCCCAGCGGGCGCCGGCCCGCCGCCAGCACCCGTACGCCGGGCGCCCGCCGCAGCAGCTGCGCGACCAGCGGCGCGCACTCGGCCACCAGGTGCTCGAAGCCGTCCAGCACGAGGAGCAGCTCGCTGCCGGCGAGGTCGTCGCAGAGCGCCTCGCGGGCCGGGCGACCGCTGTGGTCGGCCAGCGCCAGCGACTCGGCGACGGCGTGGTCCAGCAAGTGCGGTTCCTGCACGGCGGACAGCTCGATCAGCCACACCCCGTCGCGGAAGCGGTCCGCCAGGGCCCGGCCGGCCTGCGTCGCGAGCCGGGTCTTGCCCACCCCGCCCATGCCCGTGAGCGTGACCAGCCGCGCGCCCTCCACCATTCCGGTCAGCGCGGCCAGTTCGTCCGAGCGCCCGATGAACCGGTTCAGCTCCGCGGGCAGGTTGCCCGGGGCCGGCGAGCGGTGGCAGCGGTCTCGGAAAGCAGCGGGGTCCGGTCCCCGGGAGCGTCGCATGGCACACGGAGCGTACTCGGAGGTGTGCGGACCGTACAATCGCGCCGCCCGCTCCCGGGTGCGCGGTCCGCCGTACCGCCGCCACCCCGGAAACCGGCCGTGGCACACGGGAACACGGTGCGGAGCGGGAGCCCCGGCGCGATAGGGTCGAAGTCTGCCGATCGAGCAGGACGAGACAAGCAGAGAACCAGTCGGAAAGTGGTGTGCGCGTGTCCGGTGGAGAGGTGGCCGGGATCCTCGTGGCCGTCTTCTGGGCGATCCTCGTGTCGTTCCTCGCCCTCGTGCTGGTGAGGCTCGCGCAGACGCTCAAGGCGACCACCAAGATGGTCTCCGAGGTGTCCGAGAAGGCCGTGCCGCTGCTCGCCGACGCCTCCGCGACCGTCCGCTCCGCGCACACCCAGCTCGCCCGCGTCGACGCGATCGCCTCCGACGTCCAGGAGGTCACCGCCAACGCCTCCGCGCTCTCCTCGACTGTCTCCTCCGCCTTCGGCGGCCCGCTGGTCAAGGTCGCGGCGTTCGGCTACGGCGTCCGCCGCGCGCTCGGCAAGAAGGGCGCGCCCGAGCCCGAGCACACCGTCGTCGTCGGCCGCACCCTGCCCGCCGCCCGCCGGAGCGGGCGCCGCACCCGTCGCTCCAAGGACTGATCACGCGATGTTCCGCCGCGCATTCTGGTTCACCACCGGCGCAGCCGCCGGGGTGTGGGCCACCAACAAGGTCCACCGCAAACTGCGCAAGCTCCAGCCCGACAGTCTCGCGGCCCAGGCCGCGGACAAGGCGGTGGAGACCGGACACCGGCTGCGTCAATTTGCATTGGACGTACGCGACGGAATGGCGGACCGTGAAGAGCAGTTGCACGAAGCGCTCGGTCTGACGGAGACCGGAGCGGCGCGCGAGCTGCCGCCCGCCCGGCCGGCCGCCGCGCTCGAATCGCACCACCCCACGACACGCATCACCCGGAAAACCGGACCGAACCGAAACGAGGACCACTGATGGAGTCGGCTGAAATCCGCCGCCGCTGGCTGAGCTTCTTCGAGGAGCGCGGGCACACCGTCGTGCCTTCGGCGTCGCTCATCGCGGACGACCCGACGCTGCTGCTGGTCCCCGCGGGCATGGTCCCCTTCAAGCCCTACTTCCTCGGCGAGGTCAAGCCGCCCGCCCCGCGCGCCACCAGCGTCCAGAAGTGCGTCCGCACGCCGGACATCGAAGAGGTCGGCAAGACCACCCGGCACGGCACGTTCTTCCAGATGTGCGGCAACTTCTCCTTCGGCGACTACTTCAAGGAAGGCGCCATCAAGTACGCCTGGGAGCTGCTGACCAGCTCGCAGGCGGACGGCGGCTACGGCCTGGACCCGGAGAAGCTCTGGATCACCGTCTACCTGGACGACGACGAGGCCGAGCGCATCTGGCACGAGGTCGTCGGCGTGCCCAAGGAGCGCATCCAGCGCCTGGGCAAGAAGGAGAACTACTGGTCCATGGGCGTGCCGGGCCCGTGCGGCCCGTGCTCCGAGATCAACTACGACCGCGGCCCCGAGTTCGGGATCGAGGGCGGCCCGGCCGTCAACGACGAGCGGTACGTGGAGATCTGGAACCTGGTCTTCATGCAGTACGAGCGCGGCGAGGGGACTTCGAAGGAGGACTTCGAGATCCTCGGCGAGCTGCCCAGCAAGAACATCGACACCGGCCTCGGTCTCGAACGCCTCGCCATGATCCTGCAGGGCGTACAGAACATGTACGAGACCGACACCATGCGCGTGGTCATCGACAAGGCCACCGACCTGACCGGTGTGGCCTACGGCGCCGGGCACGACACCGACGTCTCGCTGCGCGTGGTCGCCGACCACATCCGTACGTCCGTCATGCTCATCGGCGACGGCGTCACGCCCGGCAACGAGGGCCGCGGTTACGTGCTGCGCCGCATCATGCGCCGCGCCATCCGCAACATGCGCCTGCTGGGCGCCACCGACCCGGTCGTCGCCGACCTCATCGACGTGGTCATCAAGACGATGGGCCAGCAGTACCCGGAGCTGATCCAGGACCGTAAGCGCATCGAAACCGTGGCCCTCGCCGAGGAGGCCGCCTTCCTCAAGACGCTGAAGGCCGGCACGAACATCCTCGACACCGCCGTGACCGAGACCAAGGCCGCCGGCGGCAAGGTCCTCCCCGGCGACAAGGCGTTCCTGCTCCACGACACCTGGGGCTTCCCGATCGACCTCACCCTCGAAATGGCCGCCGAGCAGGGCCTGTCGGTGGACGAGACCGGGTTCCGCCGCCTGATGAAGGAGCAGCGGGAGCGCGCCAAGGCCGACGCCCAGGCCAAGAAGCACGGCCACGCCGACCTGTCCGCCTACCGCCAGGTCGCCGACAGCTCCGGCTCGACGGTCTTCACCGGCTACACCAACACCCAGGGCGAGTCCTCCGTGGTCGGCCTGCTGGTCGACGGCGTCTCCGCCCCGGCCGCCCACGAGGGTGACGAGGTCGAGGTCGTCCTGGACCGCACGCCGTTCTACGCCGAGGGCGGCGGCCAGCTCGCCGACACCGGCCGCATCAAGACCGACTCGGGCGCCATCATCGAGGTGCGCGACGTTCAACAGCCGGTCCCCGGCGTCACCGTGCACAAGGGCTCCGTCCAGGTCGGCGAGGTCACCGTGGGCTCGCCCGCGTACGCCGCCATCGACGTCACGCGCCGCCGGGCCATCGCCCGCGCCCACAGCGCCACGCACCTCACGCACCAGGCGCTGCGCGACGCTCTCGGCCCCACGGCCGCCCAGGCCGGTTCGGAGAACTCCCCGGGCCGCTTCCGGTTCGACTTCGGCTCGCCGACCGCCGTGCCCGGCACGGTCCTCACGGACGTCGAGCAGAAGATCAACGAGGTCCTCTCGCGCGAACTGGACGTCACCGCCGAGGTGATGAGCATGGACGACGCCAAGAAGCAGGGCGCCATCGCCGAGTTCGGCGAGAAGTACGGCGACCGGGTGCGCGTGGTGACCATCGGTGACTTCTCCAAGGAGCTGTGCGGCGGTACGCACGTCCACAACACCGCCCAGCTGGGCCTGGTGAAGCTGCTCGGCGAGTCCTCCATCGGCTCCGGCGTGCGCCGCGTGGAGGCCCTGGTGGGCGTCGACGCGTACAACTTCCTGGCCCGTGAGCACACGGTCGTCTCGCAGCTGACCGAGCTGGTCAAGGGCCGGCCCGAGGAGCTGCCCGAGAAGATTTCCGGCGTGCTGGCCAAGCTCAAGGACGCCGAGAAGCAGATCGAGCAGTTCCGCGCGGAGAAGGTCCTGCAGGCCGCCGCCGGGCTCGCCGAGGGCGCCAAGAACGTGAACGGCATCGCGCTGGCCTCCGGCCAGGTGCCCGACGGCACCTCCGCCGACGACCTGCGCAAGCTCGTCCTGGACGTGCGCGGCCGCATTCCGTCCGACCGCCCGGCCGTGGTCGCCCTGTTCACGGTCACCAACGGCCGCCCGCTGACCGTCATCGCCACCAACGAGGCCGCCCGTGAGCGCGGCATCAAGGCCGGCGACCTGGTCCGTACGGCCGCCAAGACCCTCGGCGGCGGTGGCGGCGGCAAGCCGGACGTCGCCCAGGGCGGCGGCCAGAACGGCGCGGCCGTGCCCGAGGCCATCGAGGCCGTCGAGCGGCTCGTGGCGCAGGCGGGCTGACCGTTGCGACGAGGCAGGCGGATCGCCGTCGATGTCGGGGACGCCCGGATCGGGGTCGCCTCGTGCGACCCCGACGGGGTCCTCGCGACCCCGGTGGAGACCGTGCCGGGACGTGATGTCCCGGCCGCCCACCGGCGCCTGGCGGCGATCATCGAGGAGTACGAACCGCTGGAGGTCGTCGTCGGCCTGCCCCGCTCCCTGAACGGGGGAGAGGGGCCGGCCGCGGCCAAGGTGCGGGCCTTCGCGCAGCAGATGGCAGCGAACATCGCGCCCGTGCCGGTACGGCTCGTGGACGAGCGGATGTCGACCGTCACCGCAGCTCAGGGCATGCGCGCCTCCGGAGTGAAGGCCAAGAAGGGACGTTCCGCCATCGATCAGGCGGCGGCCGTCGTCATCCTCCAGAGCGCGCTGGAGACCGAACGTACCTCCGGTCAGGCGCCCGGAGAGAGCGTCGAGGCGGCCGGCTGATCGCGGTACGGTAACGTTCCGCGCGACCGGCCGCGTTCGAACAGTGGCGCGTGCAAGAAGAGGCGGTCAGTACGTCGGATGCGCTGCCGGACACGGAGCGCACCGCCTCGCGGCTCTAGGGGATCGATGACTGAGTATGGCCGGGGCCACGGCTCCGAACCGTGGCATCCCGAGGACCCTCTCTACGGAGAGTCCTACGGCGGCCAGGGTGCCTACGGCGGCCAGGCTTCCTACGGGAACCAGGACCCTTACGCGGGGCAGCAGCCGGGCTGGGGCGCCCCCGGGCAGGAGCAGCAGCACCACCAGTACGAGTACGACGCGTACGCCCAGGCCGGGCAGCCCGGTGGCGTGCCGTACGACCCGTACGGTCAGCAGCCCGACCCCTACGGCGGCGCCGCACCGGGCTACTACGGCACGCACGACGGCTACCCGCCCCCGCCCCCGCCTCAGCAGCAGCACCAGCAGCAGCTGAGACACGACCAGACGGCGCCGATGCCCGTCATGCCCCCGGGGCCGCAGGCCGGCGACTGGCAGGCCGCGGAGCACGACGAGCCCTGGCAGGACGGGCCGGCCCGGCGCGAGCCGGAGCCGGAGCACGCCTTCTTCGCGGGCGGCGACCCGGACCATGACGAGGACGAGGCCCCCGCGCCGCGCGGGAACCGCCGATCGGCGCGCGAGCGCCGCGACAAGGACCAGCGCCCGAAGCGGCGCGGCCGCGGCCTCGCGACGGTCGTCGTCCTCGCGGTGCTCGCCGGCGGCGGCTACCTCGCCTACGACCGCTTCGCGCCTCCGCCGGACTACGAGGGCGCGGGCACCGGCAGCGTGCAGGTGGAGATCCCGGACGGCTCGCCGGTGATGCAGATGGGGCTGCTCCTCAAGGAGGAGGGCGTCGTCAAGAGCGCCGACGCGTTCACCGCGGCGGTCACCGAGAACGCCAAGGCCGAGGCGGGACTCCAGCCGGGCGTCTACACGCTGCGCAAGGAGATGTCGGCGGCCTCGGCCGTGGCGCTGATGCTCAGCCCGGAGAGCCGCAACAACCTGACGATCCCCGAGGGCTCGCGCGCCGTCGCGGTCTACGAGCGCATCGACAAAAAGCTCGAACTGAAGACCGGTACGACCAAGAAGGTCGCCGCGAGCCAGGCGAAGAATCTCGGCCTGCCGTCCTGGGCGGACAACGACCCCGACATAAAGGACCCGCTGGAAGGCTTCCTGTACCCCTCGACGTACGAGGTGAACAAGAAGATGAAGCCGGCGGATGTGCTCAAACAGATGATCGAGCGGGCGAAGCAGAACTACGCCCGCTACGACCTCGCGGGACAGGCCAGGAAACTCGGTCTGGATTCGCCGCTGGACCTCGTCACGGTCGCCAGCCTCACCCAGGCCGAGGGCACCTCGCACGACGATTTCCGCAAGATGGCCGAGGTCATCTACAACCGCCTGGACCCGGGCAATTCGCAGACCTACGGCAAGCTCGAATTCGACTCGACGTACAACTACATCAAGAACCAGAGCGAACTCGACATTCCGATCAGCGCCATCAAGAACTACGACAACCCCTACAACACGTACTTCTACAAGGGGCTGCCGCCGGGGCCGATCGGAAATCCGGGCGAGGATGCGCTGAAGGCGTCGATCAACCCGACCGAGGACGGCTGGTACTACTTCGTCGCCATCAACGGGAAGACGTCGTTCGCCAAGACCTACGCCGAGCACGAAAAGCTCGTCGAGGAATTCAACAAGACCCGCTAGAACCAAGACCCGCTGGAAGGCTGAGGACGGACCGGTGTCGGCAACCCACCACAAGGCGGCGGTCCTCGGATCGCCCATCGCCCACTCGCTCTCGCCGGTGCTGCACCGCGCCGCGTACGACGAACTGGGCCTGGCCGGTCGGGAGTACGGCCGCTTCGAGATCGACGAGGCGGCCCTGCCCGGCTTCCTGGCGGGGCTGGACGACGCCGAGTGGGCGGGCCTGTCGCTCACCATGCCGCTCAAGCGCGCGGTCATCCCGCTGCTGGACGGGATCAGCGACACCGCCGCCTCCGTCGAGGCCGTCAACACCGTGCTCTTCACCGAGGACGGCCGCCGCGTCGGCGACAACACCGATATCCCCGGCATCCAGGAGGCGCTGCGCGAGCGGGGCGTGACGAGCGTCGAGAGCGCCGCCATCCTCGGGGCGGGCGCCACCGCCTCCTCGGCGCTGGCCGCGCTCGCCCGCATCTGCACCGGTGAGGTGACCGTGTACGTCCGCAGCCAGGCGCGCGCGGACGAGATGCGCGGCTGGGGCGAGCGGCTGGGCGTCCCCGTGCGCACCGCCCTCTGGGACGCCGCCGCGAGCGCCTTCGCCGCGCCCCTGGTGATCGCCACCACCCCGGCCGGGACCACGGACGCGCTGGCCGGCGCGGTGCCCGAGCGCCCCGGCACCCTCTTCGACGTGCTGTACGAGCCGTGGCCCACCGCGCTCGCCGCCGCCTGGTCGGCGCGCGGCGGCGCCGTCGTCGGCGGCCTGGACCTCCTGGTCCACCAGGCCGTCCTCCAGGTCGAGCGGATGACCGGCTGCGAGCGGGCCCCGCTGGCCGCGATGCGCAAGGCGGGCGAGGCGGCGCTGGCGGCCCGCTGACGGCCGCGTACCCGGCCACCGGCCGGGGCCGGACCCCGGGGCGGCGGTCCGCTCCCTGGACTGACCGCCGGCCGCGGCGCCGGACGTGGGAGGATCAGGGGAAGACCGTACGCGCAGTACATGAGGAGCACCGTTGAGCAGGTTGCGCTGGCTGACGGCGGGGGAGTCGCACGGCCCCGCACTGGTGGCGACGCTGGAGGGCCTTCCGGCCGGCGTCCCCGTTACCACGGACATGGTGGCGGACGCCCTGGCCCGTCGCCGGCTCGGCTATGGCCGCGGTGCCCGCATGAAGTTCGAGCGCGACGAGGTGACCTTCCTCGGCGGCGTCCGGCACGGCCGCTCGCTCGGCTCGCCCATCGCGATCATGGTGGGCAACACCGAGTGGCCCAAGTGGGAAAAGGTCATGGCGGCCGACCCGGTGGACGAGGCGGAGCTGGCCGAGCTGGCCCGTAACGCGCCGCTGACCCGCCCGCGCCCCGGCCACGCGGACCTGGCCGGCATGCAGAAGTACGGCTTCGACGAGGCCCGCCCGGTCCTGGAGCGCGCCTCGGCGCGCGAGACCGCGGCCCGGGTGGCGCTGGGCGCGGTGGCCCGCTCCTACCTCAAGGAGACGGCCGGCATCGAGATCGTCAGCCACGTCGTCGAGCTGGCCGCGGCCAAGGCCCCGTACGGCGTGTACCCGAAGCCCTCCGACGTCGAGAAGCTGGACGCGGACCCGGTGCGCTGCCTGGACGAGGCGGCGTCGAAGGCGATGGTCGCGGAGATCGACCAGGCCCACAAGGACGGCGACACGCTCGGCGGCGTCGTCGAGGTCCTCGCGTACGGCGTACCGGTCGGCCTCGGCTCGCACGTCCACTGGGACCGCCGCCTGGACGCCCGGCTGGCCGGTGCCCTGATGGGCATCCAGGCGATCAAGGGCGTCGAGGTCGGCGACGGCTTCGACCTGGCCCGCGTGCCCGGCTCGAAGGCACACGACGAGATCCTCGCGACCGACGAGGGGATCAAGCGCGCCTCCGGCCGTGCCGGCGGCACGGAAGGCGGCCTGACCACCGGCGAGCTGCTGCGCGTCCGCGCCGCGATGAAGCCGATCGCGACCGTCCCGCGCGCCCTGGCCACCGTGGACGTCTCCACCGGTGAGGTCGCGCAGGCCCACCACCAGCGCTCGGACGTGTGCGCGGTGCCGGCCGCCGGCATCGTGGCCGAGGCCATGGTCGCGCTGGTCCTCGCGGACGCCGTCGCGGAGAAGTTCGGCGGCGACAGCGTGCCCGAGACCCGCCGGAACGTCGAGTCGTTCCTCGAGAACCTGGCGATCCGGTGACCGGTCCGGCCGTCGTCCTCGTCGGCCCCATGGGGGTGGGGAAGACCACGACCGGAATGGCGCTCGCCGAGCGCCTGGGCACCACCTTCCGGGACACCGACGCGGACATCGTCGCGGGCGCCGGCAAGCCGATCGCGGAGATCTTCATCGACGAGGGCGAGCCGCACTTCCGCGAGCTGGAGCGGCAGGCGGTACGCGCCGCGGTGACCGAGCACGCCGGGGTACTGGCGCTCGGCGGCGGCGCGATCCTGGACGCCTCCACCCGTGAGCTGCTGTCCGGGCTGCCCGTCGTCTTCCTGGAGATGGGCGTGGCCGAGGCGGTCAAGCGGGTCGGCCTGGACGCGCCGCGCCCGCTGCTGGCGGTCAACCCCCGGCAGCGCTGGCGCGAGCTGATGGCCGAGCGCCGCCCGCTGTACATGGAGGTGTCCCGCGCCGTGGTGTCCACGGAGGGACGTACCCCCGAGGACGTCGCCGAGGCCGTCCTCGACGCATTGGAGCTGAGGAAAGCATGACCGACGCACCCATCCGCATCCAGGTCGGCGGCTCGGCCGGTTCGGACCCGTACGAGGTCCTCATCGGCCGGCAGCTGCTCGGCGAGCTCCCGGGCCTGATCGGCAAGCAGACCAAGCGCGTCGCCGTACTGCACCCCGAGGCGCTGGCCGCCACCGGTGAGGCGCTGCGCGAGGACCTCGCGGGCCAGGGCTACGAGGCCATCGCCATCCAGCTGCCGAACGCCGAGGAGGCCAAGACGGCCGAGGTCGCGGCGTACTGCTGGAAGGCGCTGGGCCAGACCGGCTTCACGCGGACGGACTTCATCGTGGGCGTCGGCGGCGGCGCCACCACCGACCTGGCGGGCTTCGTGGCGGCCACCTGGCTGCGCGGAGTGCGCTGGATCGCCGTACCGACGACCGTGCTGGGCATGGTCGACGCGGCCGTGGGCGGCAAGACGGGCATCAACACCGCCGAGGGCAAGAACCTCGTCGGCGCCTTCCACCCGCCCGCCGGCGTGCTGTGCGACCTCGCCTCGCTGGACTCCCTGCCGGTGCACGACTACGTCTCGGGGCTGGCCGAGGTCATCAAGGCGGGCTTCATCGCCGACCCGGCCATCCTGGAGCTCATCGAGGGCGACCCGGAGGGCGCGAAGCGCCCCGACGGCCCGCACACCGCCGAGCTGATCGAGCGCGCCATCCGCGTCAAGGCCGAGGTGGTCTCCGGCGACCTCAAGGAGGCGGGCCGCCGGGAGATCCTCAACTACGGGCACACCCTGGCGCACGCCATCGAGAAGAACGAGCGGTACAACTGGCGCCACGGCGCGGCCGTTTCGGTGGGCATGGTCTTCGCCGCCGAGCTCGGCCGGATCGCCGGCCGGCTGGACGACGCGACCGCCGACCGGCACCGTGCCGTCCTCGGCGCGGTCGGCCTGCCGCTGACCTACCGGGGCGACCAGTGGCCCAAGCTGCTGGAGACCATGAAGGTCGACAAGAAGTCCCGCGGCGACCTGCTGCGCTTCATCGTCCTGGACGGGCTGGCCAAGCCGACCGTGATGGAGGGCCCCGACCCGGCCATGCTCCTCGCGGCCCACGCCGAAATCGCCGCCTGACCACCTATCGGGCACTTTCCGCCGCCCCCGGCCGTTCCCTCAACTACGGCCGGGGGCGGTACTGTTCGATACCGTTCCAGCACCTCACCCCACGAGACGGAGAGCCACCGGATGCAGCACCCAGGGGGGGTTCCGCTGCCACTGCCTCATGTGCCGGGCAGCGCCGGGACCTGGACCGACCCCCAGGCCCGCTCCATACCCTCCGGG
>NZ_NHSG01000147.1:0-16014 GCF_020024005.1 Streptomyces purpurogeneiscleroticus | reverse complement strand
CCGCCGCCAAGGCCACCGTCACGGAGAGCGCCCCCGAGGAGCCCGCCGCCGACGCGCCGGCCGCCAAGCCGCGCCGTACGCGCAAGGCCGCCGCCAAGAAGGCGGAGGCCGCGGTGGACACCGCCGAGGGCACCGAGGTGACGGCCGAGGCCACCGAGGCCCCGGCCAAGCCGCGCCGGACCCGCAAGACGGCCGCCAAGAAGGCCGAGGCCGCCGTCGACGCCGCCGAGGGCACGGACGCGACCGCTGAGGCCACCGAGGCGCCCGCCAAGCCGCGCCGCACCCGCAAGACCGCGGCCAAGAAGGCCGAGGCCGCGGTGGACGCCGCGGAAGGCACCGAGGCCACCGCTACGGCGGACGAGGCCCCGGCCAAGCCCCGCCGCACGCGCAAGACGGCCGCCAAGAAGGCCGAGGCCGCCGAGGGCACGGACGCGACCGCCGACGCCACCGAGGCGCCCGCCAAGCCGCGCCGGACCCGCAAGACCGCGGCCAAGAAGACGGCCGCAGCGGCCGAGGCCACGCCCGAGGGCTGATCCCGCAGGCCATCGACGGCCCCGTACCGCTCAGGCGGTGCGGGGCCGTCGTCGTGCGGACGGGCAGCCGTGCGGACAGCGTCCGCTGCCGTACGCCCGATGGCCGTACGCTCTACGTCGTACGCCGTATGGCAGGGCAGGCGGACGTCATCTCTCCGGCACCCGCCGGACATCCGTCCCGGATAGCCTCTGATCCATGAGTAGGCCCCCGTTCCTCGATCTCCCCGCATGTGCCCGTGCGTACCGACTCGCCACCGGGCGGGGTGAGTTCGCGGTGCACGACGCGCGTCCCGACGGTCCCGTGCGCGGCACCGCCCTGCTGGTACCGGGCTTCACCGGCAGCAAGGAGGACTTCCTCCCGCTGCTCGCGCCTCTGGCGGCGGCCGGGTACCGCGCCGTGGCCGTGGACGGCAGAGGCCAGCACGAGTCGCCCGGGCCGCGCGAGGAACAGGCGTACACCCAGGGCGAGTTGGCGCGGGACATCGCCGCACAGGCCGCCGCGCTCGACGCCGGACCGGTACATCTGCTGGGGCACTCGCTCGGCGGGCTGCTGGCGCGGGCCGCGGTGCTGGAGGATGCCTCGCCGTACCGCTCGCTGACGCTGATGAGTTCGGGGCCGGCGGCGGTCGCCCCCGAGCAGCAGGCCCGCGCCAAGATGCTCATCGACGCGCTGACGACGCTGACGATGGAGGCCGTCTGGCAGGCGATGCGGGATCTGGACCCGCCGGAGGCGGCGGGCGACACCACCCCGCCCGAGGTCGCCGAGTTCCTGCACCGGCGCTGGCTGGGCACCGTACCGGAGCAGCTGATCGGCACCGCCCGGCAGATAGCGGGCGAGCCCGACCGGGTGGCCGCGCTGGCCGCCGTACCGCTGCCCAAGCACGTGCTGTCCGGCGCCGTCGACTACGCCTGGCCGGTGCCGCAGCTGGACGAGATGGCCGAGCGGCTCGGCGCGCGCCGCACCGTCGTGGCGGGCGCCGAGCACTCCCCCAATGTCGACCGGCCCGAGGAGACGGCGGCGGCCCTGGTCTCCTTCTGGGACGAGGCGGACGGCCGGTAGCGGCGCCCCTCCGTCGCGCCCCTCCCGGAATGGCCGGAACGGTACTCCTCCGGCCACTCCGGGAAGCCGGTCGCGCCCGTCCGGGTGACCATCTACCCATGACGGACGACAACGGCATTTCGATCATTCGCCTCTTCGATGCCCCGCGGGACCGGGTGTTCCGGGCGTGGACGACGCCGGAAGCCTTCGCGTACTGGTACGGGGGCGAGCTGGAGGTCCCCGTCGAGGGGGTGACGATGGACGTCCGGCCGGGCGGCGCGTGGCACCTGGTCGTGCGCACCCAGGACGGCGGCGAGCTGCCGTTCGGCGGCGTCTACCGGGAGATCGTGCCGCCCGAGCGGCTGGTCTTCACCCTGAAGGACGCCTCGGCGCCGGAGGACGCCGACGGCGAGCTGGTCGCGGTCACGCTCAACGGCCTCGGCGACAAGACCGAGATGGACTTCCAGCAGACCGGTGGCACGCTGTCCGCCGAGCAGTACGCGCAGGCCAAGGCGGGCTGGACCGACTTCTTCGCGCGCCTCGCGGAGTATGTGGCGCACTGACGCTCCGGGCAGCGTGCGGGCTCAGAACTGCGCCCGTACGTGCTCCCAGAAGCCGTCCCGCAGCACCCGCCGCAGGTCCGCGTACGGGCGCAGGGAGTGGCGCAGCAGGCCCTCGGCGGTGGTCAGCAGGTCCTGGTCGACGGCGCCCGGGAGGTACGGGTGGCCGGGCAGCAGGTCGGCCGTCCAGTCCCGGCCGCGCGAGGCCAGCCACTGGGCGGCGACCTGCGCGCCGACGAAGCGGACGTCCTCGCGGCTGGGTGCCGGGCCGTCGTCGGCCGTGCCCGCGGGGCCGCCGTCGTGGGCCGTGCGCTCGGTGACGTACGGCTTGCAGAACTCCAGGTCGAAGGTGCGCTGGCTGTCGACCTCCCAGAGCAGCGGCTCGGCCTGGTTGCGCCCGTCGCCGGCGTCGATGCCCCACAGGTGCACCCGCGCCCCGTACCCCTGCGCCGCCTCGACGGCCGAGACCAGGTCCTCGTCGCCGCCGATGAGCACCGCGTCGCTGATGGCGCGGTGCCGGGCGAGCGACTCCAGGTCGGAGCGGATCAGGGAATCGACACCCTTCTGCTGATTGTTGGCGTTGAGGTTACCGAGACGGACCTTGACGTCGGGGAGCTCGGCGATGGACTGCTGCTCCAGGGTGTGGATGCGGCGCCGCGCTCCGTCGTACCAGTACACCCGCAGCAGCCGGCTGTCGGGGAAGACCGTGCGGGCCATCTCGATGAACGCGTCGATGATCCCCTCGGCGTCGAGGTCGAAGGAGCGGCGGTCCTCCGTACCGGTGACCAGCCGGCCGGCCGCGGCGTAGAGATAGCCGGCGTCGACGAAGACCGCGTGCGTCGAGGGAGTGGTGGCGACCTCGGCCAGGACGCGGTTGAGCAGCTCGTTGGTGCGCTCGATGCCCGCCACGACAGCGGTGAGGTCGGTGGGGCCCGCGGGCCGGAGGTCGTCGTTCATACCGGTCCGATTCTCCTGGCGCGGACGGGGGAGACACAACCGGCCGCCGACCGTACTTACTCTGGAGTAATTAGACTGGCGAAAGTTTTCTTTAGCGTAGGGAATTATTGCTCAGGGCACATCGTTGTCCCCTATGGCACGCCTGACACCGATGACAGGCACTCGTGCCGTTCGAGCAGTTCTCCTCAGGAGGATCAGACGAAGGGAGAAGCCCTTTATGCGCTTCGAGATCATGCACCTTGACGATGTCAACGGCACCGCCGTGGACAGCACCGTCGTGGACGCCGCCTCCGTCAACCGGATCGTGCAGCAGGCCGCAGCAATCGGCCAGCGCATCTACATCCGCCCCGCCGATTCCGCGGCGGCCGCTTCGTAACGCGGCCCCCGGCTTCCCGGCCCGCCGGACCACCGGCCCGCCGACAGCTGCGCCCCCGTACGGACGATCCGTACGGGGGCGGCGTGTTTCTCCCGGGCTCAGGCGGCGCCGACCACCTGGGTCACGCCGTTGATGATCTGCTGGACGGCCAGCGCGGAGAGCATCATGCCGGCCAGCCGAGTGACGAGCACCACCCCGCCGTCCTTGATCACCCGGATGATCACCAGCGAGAAGCGCATCACCAGCCACAGCACCACGTGGATCGCGGCGATCGCCGCCCAGACCGAGATCTGACCGGAGAGCCCCTGCGCGTGCTGCACGGCGAGGATCACCGACACGATCGCGCCGGGCCCGGCCAGCAGCGGCATGCCCAGCGGCACGAGCGCCGCGTTGACGTCCTTGGTCTGCGTCGGCTCCTCGGTCTTGCCGGTCAGCAGGTCGAGCGCGACGAGCAGGAGCAGCAGCCCGCCCGCGATCATCAGCGCGGGCGTGGAGATGTGCAGATACGCCAGGATCTGCCGGCCGCAGAGGCCGAAGACGGCGATGACGCCGAACGCGACGGCCGCCGCCTGCCAGGCCATCCGGCGCTGCACCTTGGCCGGACGGCCGGAGGTCAGGGCGAGGAAGATCGGGGTGATTCCAGGCGGGTCCATAATCACGAAAAGCGTGAGAAAGAGGGATCCGAAGACAGCGAGGTCGAGCACAGTGATGGCCTTGCCAGAGGTGGTACGGACGTACGCGCATCAGGGCGCGCGCGTACGGAGGAGGAAGACGGCGCGGGGCGCCGGAGAGCCGCTGGGGCGGAGAGGTGCGGGGCCGGGCGGCCCGGATCAGCCGCCGGCGCCCGGGACGGGGAACGCGCCGGTCGCGCGGCGCACGATCTCCCCGTAGATCTCGGGGTCGGTGGTGTACTCGCCGAGCCGGCAGGTCTTGCGGCTGCCGTGGTAGTCGCTGGAGCCGGTGGTGAGCACGCCGAGGTCGGCGGCGATGCCGCGCAGCCGGTCCCGGGTCGGCGCGTCGTGGTCCATGTGGTCGACCTCGATGCCGTCCAGGCCGGCGGCGGCCAGCTCGGCTATCGCGCTCTCGGGGACGCACACGCCGCGCTTGAGGGCCAGCGGGTGCGCGAAGACGGTGACCCCGCCCGCGGCCTTGACCAGCCGGACCGCGTCGAACGGGTCCAGCTCGTGCTTCTCGACGTACGCCCGGCCGTCGTTGGCCAGCCACTCGGGGGTGAAGGCGTCGGAGACGGTCGGCACGACGCCCAGCTCGACCATCGCGGTGGCGATGTGCGGCCGCCCGACAGCGCCGTCCCCGGCGATCCGCGCCACCTGCTCCCAGGTCACGGGCACGCCGAGCTCCTGGAGCTTGGCGACCATGCCGCGGGCACGCGGCACGCGGTCGTCGCGCACCAGCTCCCGCTCGCGGGCGAGCTCCGGCTCCTCGGGGTCGAAGAGGTACGCCAGCATGTGCAGGCTGATGCCGTCGCCGCTGCCGTCGCGCGCGGGCAGCCGGCAGGACAGCTCGGCGCCGGTCACGAGCGTGAGGCCGGGCGGCAGCGCGGCCTTGGCCGCGGCGTGTCCGCCGACGGTGTCGTGATCGGTGAGCGCGACGACGTCCAGACCGGCCTCGGCGGCGTTGCGTACCAGTTCGGCGGGGGTGTCCGTGCCGTCGGACGCGGTGGAGTGGGTGTGCAGGTCGATACGCACGACGCGGACTCCAGACACGGACGGGACGGCGGACCGGGCAACGGCCGGACAGGGCGCCGGACAACAGGGGACGCCCCAAAGGGTAACCGGTGGCCGGGCGATCACCGGCTCGCCGTCCGTGCCACCGCTCCGGCACGCGCGTCAGCGCAGTACGGGCACGGCTCTCAGGAGCAGTACGGACGCGGCTATCAGGACAGGATGCGCGGCGACAGCGCCCCGCACGGCAGCAGGTCGACCTCGGCGCCCGCGTCCCGCAGGTCGGTCAGGACCAGCTCGTCGTACAACAGCAGCCCCGACTGCTCGGGCCAGACGACCGCCCACAGCCACAGCCCGCGCGCCTCGCCCGCGAAGACCGCGCGGTCCTCGGGGACGCCCTCGACGTGCCACAACGGGGTCGGCCGGCCGGCGGCCAGTACCTTGGCGTGCGGCGACCGATCGACCTTCATGCGTGGGCCCGGGTCCGGGCCGTCGATGCCCGCATACCGCGCGCCGAGACCGACGCCCAGCTCCTCGGCGACCAGCACCAGCTCGCCCGGCCCGCCCAGCGGTCCGGGTCCCGAGCAGGCCACCGCCGTGGCCCGGCCGCCGCTGCGGTCGTCCCCCGCGCAGGCCACACCGGTGAACAGCCAGCCCACCGGCAGCGGCCACGGCATCCACACAGGAACGCGCGCACGGTTGACGACGACGGCCAGCGCTTCGACGCTCGGCGGCACGACCGGCTGGAGCGGGTGCACTGTGCCGTGCACGTCGCACTGCCAGGAGTCGGCAAAGAGACCGGGCGCCCGCACCCGGCCACCGCACTTCGGGCAACTGGGTTCGCCCCTCATAAGGCTCAACGGTCCTCCAGGGCCGCCCGCGCGTCAAGGACGATCACCCGTCCGGGGCCGCGCTGCGCCGCGCCTTCTGTCGCCGCGCACGCGACAAGGCCGGACCGAACAACTTCAGGCCAATCAGCCACTCGATTCACGCCATCTTCATACGGTGACGTTTCGATCTCGGTGCGTCAGTCCAGAGGTACGCCGCTCCGCAGCGGGTCCCGCAGGTCGGTGCCGTGCTGGAGCCAGCGCTCCTCCAGGGCGGCCGCGCCGTGCACCCGCTTCCAGGCCGCCTCGTTCGGCGTCATCGGGAGCAGCGGAAGGAAGCGCACCGGATCCATGGGGGCGTCGAGCTCCAGGTCCTCCACCAGCCCCCCGCCCTCGGTGACCAGCACAGAGGTGAAGGGAGCGCCCGGCCACAGCGGCTCGCCCACGTCCAGGGACGCGCCCGGGGCCACGATGACGCCCTCGACCTGCGGGGACGCGGCCAGTACGGCGAGGGACCTGAGCACCTTGTCGGTGTCGGCGCGGCCGTTCCGGACCGTGAGGACCAGCTCCGCACGAGGACCGCGCAGAGGGTCCGCGAGCACCGCGGAGGGGTCGGTCATCGGGTTCGCCGACATGCCGAGGGTGACGTATCGCACCAGCTCGGCGTCGGCGTAGCGCAGTACTTCGATGCGGTCCGTACCGAGGAACGTCACCGCCGCGCGCGCGTCCGGCTTCCCCAGGGCCATCAGCAGCCGGGCCTCGACCAGCTCAAGAACGTCAGACATGCGGTGAGCATAGGCCCGGCCGGACGCCCGGTATGGAACAGGCAAAGCGGCGGCGGAGCGGGGCCGTAACGGTTCAGGCGACTGATAGCCTGGCCATCTGGTCAGCGAAAGACGTCGTCCCCCAGCAGGGACCGGCCGGAGGAGGTGGGACTGGCATGGATCCTAGTCGACCGTGCAGTACCGGCAGTTCTCCCGTCCTCCCGCTGATGATGCGACTCTCCTGATTCCGAGAGCTTCCGTACCCCGCCGTGCCACGGCGAAACACGTGAAGTCCCTTCGCACCGGCAGCACCTGACGGAAGAACGCCGAACCTCGGTTTCCTCTGTTCTTTCCGCACTGCGAACTGCCGTCAGCACCACCGCACGGAGCGCCGCCCGCTTTGCGGACGTACGGCCGACGATGCCGCGTACGTCCACGTTCCGGGTTGCGCTACGCCCCGCGCCCACGGCTGACGGCCGGCCCGTGAAGGAGCCCGCCATGTCGATGATCCGCGACCTGCGCGCCGCCGTCCGCCCCTCCCGGCGTCGCGGCGACTCCCCGTACGAGTACGACACCACCCGCGCCGCCACGACCAACAGCGCCATTGTCGACTGCGGCGTCTACCGCGACGGACGCCGCGTCAGCGGCCACGTCAGCCCCTCCGAGGCGATCGCCGACGTCCACGAGAACGGCGGCTTCACCTGGATCGGCCTGCACGAGCCGAACGAGCGCGAGTTCGCCGGTATCGCCAAGGAGTTCGGGCTGCACCCGCTGGCCGTCGAGGACGCGGTCCACGCCCACCAGCGGCCCAAGCTGGAGCGGTACGACGACACGCTCTTCACCGTCTTCAAGACGATTCACTACGTCGACCACGCCGAGCTGACCGACACCAGTGAGGTCGTGGAGACCGGCGAGGTGATGTGCTTCACCGGCCGGGACTTCATCGTGACCGTCCGGCACGGCGGCCAGGGCTCGCTGCGCGCGCTGCGGCACCGCCTCCAGGACGACCCCGAGCTGCTCGGGAAGGGCCCCTCGGCCGTGCTGCACGCCATCGCCGACCAGGTCGTGGACGGTTACATCGCGGTCGCCGACGCCGTGCAGGACGATATCGACGAGGTCGAGATCGACGTCTTCAGCTCCGGTACGAACGGCAAGGCGCAGGGCCGGGGCGGCACCGCGTCCAAGGGCGACGCCGGGCGGATCTACCAGCTCAAGCGGGAGGTGCTGGAGTTCAAGCGGGCCGTCTCGCCGCTGCTGCGGCCGATGCAGCAGCTGAGCGAGCGGCCGATGCGGCTGGTCGACTCCGACATCCAGAAGTACTTCCGGGACGTCGCCGACCACCTGGCGCGCGTCAACGAGCAGGTGGTCGGCTTCGACGACCTGCTGAACTCCATCCTCCAGGCCAACCTCGCGCAGGCGACGGTGGCCCAGAACGAGGACATGCGCAAGATCACATCGTGGGCGGCGATCTTCGCCGTGCCGACGATGATCGCGGGCATCTACGGCATGAACTTCAAGTACATGCCCGAGCTGCAGTGGAAGTACGGGTACCCGGCGGTGCTGATCGTCACGGTCGCCATCTGCTTCGGCATCCACCGCGGCTTCAAGCGCAACGGCTGGCTGTAGCGGGCGGGGGCGCGCACAGCGGCACGAGCGCTCGATCGGTACGGGACGGGGCGGCGGCACGGTCCGCGCGCAGGGCTGGCTAGGCTGGCGGGCATGACGGAGACCGTGCCTCAGCCGCTGCTCGACCAGGCCCTCATCGAGGAGGCCACCAAGAAGTCCGGCCTCATCTGGGTCCAGGGGACCGAGGGCCCGGCCCGCGCGCTGTGGCACGTCTGGCACGACGGCGCCGCGTGCCTGGTCGGCGACGGCCCCCTGGAACAGCCGCTCGCGGACCTCGGCCTCACCGACGGCGGCACCGCCACCGTCACCGTCCGCAGCAAGGACAAGGGCGGCCGGCTGGTCGCCTGGACGGCCCGGGTCACCGAGGCCGCGCCGCACAGCGAGCCCTGGGAGGCCGCCGTCGGCGAGCTGAAGGGCAAGCGGCTGAACGCGCCGGACGCGGACACCATGCCGGAGCGCTGGGCCCGCGAGTGCCGGGTGCTGCGGCTGGCCCCGCTCACCGGGGACGGGGCGCCCACGGCCCGTACGGACTTCGGCGCTGACGCGCAGGCGGCCCGTCCGCTGCCGACCGACGCCACGACCCGCGAGCCGATCCCCGCGGCGCTGCCGAAGCTGCTGCGCCGGAAGCGGCGCGGCTGAGCGCTGTACAGGAAGCGGCGCGGCCGAGCGCTGTGCAAGAAGCGGCGCGGCTGAGCGCCGCTTCCGTCATGCCGGCCGGGCCCGCTCAGTTCCCGCTGCCGAGGTTCTCCCCGTAGTCCACGACCTTGTCGTCGTCCGGGCGCTCCAGCTCGATGTGCTCGCCCCAGTCCTCGAACGTGACGACGCCCGCGCCGCCGGCCCGCTGCAGCCGCAGCGGGTAGGGCTCGCCCTCCAGGGAGACGTCCAGCGTGCCCCCGTTGCCCCGCGCGGCCTCGACGCGGATCGTGCGGGTCCCCTCCAGGCTGCCGTGCGCGCCGCGGGAGAGGCCGCCGTGCAGCGTGAGCAGCGTGTCCAGCAGCGGCTCCTTCTCGGTGAAGCCGCTGAACTGCCGGTAGGTGCGGTCCTCGTAGGGCACCTTCACGTACTTGCCGTCCAGCTTGGCGGCGGCCGCGGTATCGGACTTGCTCGGCGAGGAGCCCTTCTGGTGCGCCCAGAAGTCGGCGTCGGCCTTCACCCACAGGGACCGGTCGATGCGCAGCAGGGAGAAGGTGGTGTCCTTCGTGCTGACCGTGCCCTTGCCGCCGTTCTGGGCCAGCTGCATGTCCAGTTCGTACGTGCTGCGGCCGCTGACGAGCTTGCCGGAGACGTGCACGCTCCCCGCGCCCGAGGCGGCGGCCAAGGTCTTCTTCCGGATCTTGGCGGGGGTCAGCTTGCCGACGCCGTTGGTGCCCGCGTCCGGGTCCTCCGTGGAGCCGCCGCAGGCCGCCAGTACCAGGGCCAGGCCCGTGCACACCGCCGCGACGGCCGTCCCCCGGCCCGCGCGGCGGCGGGCGGTACGGTACCGGCGGCTCGTTCCTGGCGAACCTGGCGAAATAGCGGTCACGGCTGCCTGCCTCCTGGTGCACTGGGTCGGTCGCGGTGGCCTCGACGGCGTACGGCAGCGTACCGGTGCCCCGCACACCTTCCGACGCGGAGGGCCGGGGCGAGGAAGGGGACAGCCGTACGGTGGTGCCTGTCGGGGCACCCGCCCGGTGAGCGCGTTAGCCTGAAGTCCGGCCGAAGCGCGATTTCAGCCGTTTTATCGGGAGTCGGGCGGCCCCGGTCCGCCGGGAGCCGGAGGAGAAGGAGCGGAGGCGCGCGGCATGGCGGTGGTCACCCCCCGGGTCTTCGTCTCGCACCTCTCCGGCATCGCCGTCTTCGACCCCAACGGCGACCAGGTCGGCCGGGTGCGGGACCTGGTGGCCATGTTGCGGGTGGGCGGCCGGCCGCCGCGGCTGCTGGGACTGGTCGTCGAGGTGATCAGCCGGCGCCGGATTTTCCTGCCGATGACGCGGGTGACGGGCGTGGAGTCCGGCCAGGTGATCACGACCGGCGTGGTCAACATGCGGCGCTTCGAGCAGCGCGCCTCCGAGACCCTCGTCCTCGGTGAGCTGCTGGACCGCCGGGTGCGCATCGTGGAGACCGGTGAAGAGGTCACCGTCCTGGACATCGGCATCACCCAGCTGCCGGCCCGCCGCGACTGGGAGATCGACAAGGTCTTCGTACGGAAGGGGAAGGGCGGGACGCTCAGGCGCCGCGGAGAAACGTTGACCCTGGAGTGGTCCCAGGTCACCGGGTTCTCTCTTGAGGAGCACGGGCAGGGCGCCGAGAGCCTGCTCGCCACCTTCGAGCAGCTGCACCCCGCCGACCTGGCGAGCGTCCTGCACCACCTCAACCCGAAGCGGCGCGCCGAGGTGGCCGCCGCGCTGGACGACGACCGGCTCGCCGACGTCCTGGAGGAGCTGCCGGAGGACGACCAGATCGAGATCCTCGGCAAGCTGCAGGACGAGCGGGCCGCCGACGTCCTGGAGGCGATGGACCCCGACGACGCCGCCGACCTGCTCTCCGAGCTCCCCGAGGACGAGAAGGAGCGGCTGCTGACGCTGATGAAGCCGGGTGACGCGGCCGACGTACGGCGCCTGATGTCGTACGAGGAGCGGACCGCGGGCGGCCTGATGACCACCGAGCCGATCGTGCTGGGCCCCGACGCCACGGTCGCCGACGCGCTCGCGCGGGTGCGCGACCCCGACCTGTCCCCCGCGCTCGCCGCCCAGGTGTACGTCTGCCGGCCGCCGGACCAGACGCCGACCGGCAAGTACCTCGGCGTGGTCCACTTCCAGCGGCTGCTGCGCGACCCGCCCTTCACCCTCGTCGGCGCCATCGTGGAGAGCGATCTGCCGCCGCTGCCGCCGGACACCCCGCTGCCCGCCGTGACCAGCTACCTCGCCACGTACAACATGGTCGCCGCGCCCGTCGTGGACGAGAGCGGGTCGCTGCTGGGCGCGGTGACCGTGGACGACGTACTGGACCATCTGCTGCCCGAGGACTGGCGCGAGACGGACCTGCACGGCGCGCCCGGAGTGGACCCCGGCGCGCGCATGGCCGAGGGCGGCGGCGACCGCGTGAACGGGCACGCGGGCGGCGCTCAGGGCAGCAGCGCCGCGGGGGCTGCCGGGGGCGCACATGGGCGTTGAGGAGCGCGAGAGCGCGAAGGAGCGGGCGCGGGCCGCGGCGGTCACCGGAGAGCGCACGCGGGTGCGGCTGGACATGCCCCGCGCGCCGCGCCGTAGCCTGCTGCCGGAGTACGACCCGGAGGCGTTCGGGCGGCTGTCGGAGAAGATCGCGCGCTTCCTGGGCACCGGCCGGTTCATCGTCTGGATGACCGTCCTGATCATCGTGTGGGTCACCTGGAACGTCTCGGCACCCGCGCCGCTGCGCTTCGACGAGTACCCCTTCATCTTCCTGACCCTGGCCCTGTCGCTGCAGGCGTCGTACGCCGCGCCGCTCATCCTGCTCGCGCAGAACCGGCAGGACGACCGGGACCGGGTCACCCACGAGCAGGACCGCAAGCAGAACGAGCGGTCGATCGCCGACACCGAGTACCTGACCCGCGAGATCGCGGCGCTCCGCCTCGGCCTCGGCGAGGTGGCCACCCGCGACTGGATCCGCTCGGAGCTGGAGGAGCGGTTCAAGGAGCTGGAGGAACGGCGGTACGAGGAAGGCCAGCACGAGACACGGCCGTCGGCGCGCCGCCACCGAGAGTGACGAACACGACCGTGCCCGGCCCTTTCCGGAGGCGGCCTACTGAGCCGTACCATGCAGTACATGGCTACCGACACGCCCACGACGGCCGCTCCGAGCGAGGACGCGATCCGCGATGCGCTCGCGACGGTGAACGACCCCGAGATCCACCGCCCCATCACCGAGCTGGGGATGGTCAAATCGGTGGACATCGCGGCCGATGGCGCGGTCTCGGTCGTCGTCTACCTCACCGTCTCCGGCTGCCCGATGCGCGAGACGATCACCAGCAATGTGCGCGACGCGGTCGCCGGGGTCGAGGGCGTCACCAGCGTCGCCGTCGAGCTGGACGTGATGAGCGACGAGCAGCGCAAGGAGCTGGCCACGGCACTGCGCGGCGGCACCGCCGAGCGCGAGGTCCCGTTCGCCCAGCCCGGCTCGCTGACCCGGGTCTACGCGGTGGCCTCCGGCAAGGGCGGCGTCGGCAAGTCCTCGGTGACGGTGAACCTCGCCGCGGCGATGGCGGCCGACGGCCTGAAGGTCGGCGTCGTGGACGCGGACATCTACGGCCACTCCGTGCCGCGCATGCTGGGTGCCGAGGGCCGTCCCACCCAGGTCGAGAACATGATCATGCCGCCGGCCGCGAACGGCGTGAAGGTCATCTCGATCGGCATGTTCACCCCGGGCAACGCGCCGGTCGTCTGGCGCGGCCCGATGCTGCACCGCGCGCTCCAGCAGTTCCTCGCGGACGTGTACTGGGGCGACCTGGACGTCCTGCTGCTCGACCTGCCCCCGGGCACGGGCGACATCGCGATCTCCGTGGCCCAGCTGGTGCCGAACGCCGAGATCCTCGTCGTGACGACCCCTCAGCAGGCCGCCGCCGAGGTCGCCGAGCGGGCCGGCTCCATCGCCGTACAGACCCACCAGAAGATCGTCGGTGTGGTCGAGAACATGGCGGGCCTGGAGCTGCCCAGCGGCGAGATCGTCGACGTCTTCGGCACGGGCGGCGGCGAGCAGGTCGCCGAGGGCCTCACGAAGACGACCGGTACGCAGGTGCCGGTGCTCGGCTCCATCCCGATCGACGTACGGCTGCGCGAGGGCGGCGACGAGGGCCGGCCGGTCGTGCTCACCGACCCGGACTCCGGCGCGGGCGCGGCGATCCGCGCGATCGCCGGCAAGCTGGGCGGCCGCCAGCGCGGCCTGTCGGGCATGTCCCTGGGGATCACCCCGCGCAACAAGTTCTGAGCGGTACCGGGGCCGTTCCCGGGCCGTACGAGGGGCGGGCCGCCGAGCGGTCCGCCCCTTCGCGGCTCAGCCCTCGTACGTCTTGATGTCCTTGACGACCGCGAAGCCCAGGCCGTAGGCGCTCATGCCGCGGCCGTACGCGCCGATGTGCGCGCCGTCCGGGCCGTCGCCCGCCGAGCCCGCGAGCACCCAGCCGTACTCCGACTCGCGGTAGTGGAACGGCGTCGGCACGCCGTCCACCGGGAGCGTCAGCTCGCTCCACGCCTCGCCGGTCAGGTCGTCCGCCAGCTCCCACGCGAGCATGGTCTGCTGGTCCAGCCAGTCCTGCCGCAGCGCCCGCTCCATCTGCACCGGCCAGGTGCAGTTCAGCAGGCCCGAGCCGGCCAGCCAGGCGGCCGAGGAGACCGAGGTGGCTTCCAGGACGCCCGTGCCGTCCGCGCTGCGCCGTACGGGGCGGCAGGGAACGGTGACCACGACGGTGAAGCGGTCGGCGTCCGGCACGGTCTCCACCCGAATGGTGGGCTCCTCGCCGTGCGCGAGCGAACCGTGCTCGACCGTGCCTTGGGGGGTGACGCCGGCGTGCATCAGCCGGCGCGGGCCCGTGAACGCCTCGTCCAGGCCGTACCACGGGAAATCGGCCATCAGATAGCCGTCGACCTTCTCCCCGGTGTCAACGGACACCGGGTGTGCGCCGGCCGGACTCTTCGTCTCCATCTGCGCGGAGCCTCCTCGTTGCCCTGCGTCGTGGGCGGCCCGCCCCCCTCAGGCGACCTCACCCCGGACACGGGGAGCATAGCCATACGCGTCAACACAGCCGGACATACGGACGTATCAGGTGGCGTCGGCGTCGAAAGGCGGACGCTCCTGGGCGGCGGGGGTCTCGCGCTTGGTCAGCCGGTCGGACGTGCCGCTCGCGGCGGCCGGGGTGTCCTTGGTGAGGCTGTGCCGGACGCCGCCGCCGGAGCCGCTGCCGTTGCCCCGGACGGCCTCCGTGACCTCGGCCATCTCCTGCTTCATGTCGAAGCCGTTGCGGAGGTCCTGGAGGCCGTACTCGTCCTTCTCCAGGACGTGCTTGCGTACGAAGTTCTTCGGGTTCAGATCGTCGAACTCGAAGTCCTTGAATTCGGGGCCCAGCTCCGAACGGATGTCTTCCTTGGCGCTGTCGGAGAACTGCCGCACCTTACGGATGAATCCCGTCACGTCCTGGATCACCTTCGGCAGCTTGTCCGGGCCGAAGATCAGTACCGCGAGGATCACGAGCGCGACCAGCTCGAGGGGTCCTATGTCGAAGAACACCTGGCAGCTCCTTGATCCGTCCGCGGCCTATCCTGACGGCCTTCCGGCCAGGCCGACTATCACGGTACCTGGCCCCGGTCGTCCAGCGGGAGTCACCCGCCCCAACACCGTGCAAACGATCGAGACACCTGGAGTGCCGGCGGGGGTCGGGTACCGGTCCGCTCTGATCGGTGACGGTCGGATACTGCTCAGCCCGGATCGGTGCCGGTCAGCCCTGGTCGGCGCCGGTCAGCTCTGGTCGGTGGACGAGCCGAGGGTGATCGCGACCGTGCGCGGACGGCCGTCCCGCTCGACCGTGAGCTTCAGCCGGTCCCCGGGGCGGTGGCTGCGGATCTTGACGATCAGCTCCTCGCCGCTGTGGACGGGACCGCCGTCCACCTCCGTGATCAGGTCGCCCGGCCTGATGCCGGCCCGCGCGCCCGGCCCGCCGGGCGTGACCGCCGCGCCGCCGCCCCGGCCCTTCGCGCTGACCCGGGCGCCGTCCCCCGAGTACCCCATGTCCAGCGTCACGCCGATCACCGGATGCGTCGCCCGGCCGGTGTTGATCAGCTCTTCGGCGACGCGTTTGCCCTGGTTGATCGGTATCGCGAAGCCCAGCCCTATGCTGCCGCCCTGCTCGGCGCCGAGGCTGTCGCCGCTGCCGGCCGCGCGGATGGCGCTGTTGATGCCGATGACGTGCGCCTGGCCGTCGACCAGCGGGCCGCCGGAGTTGCCCGGGTTGATCGGCGCGTCGGTCTGCAGCGCGTCGACGTAGCTGACGTCGCCGCCGTCGCTCTCGCCGCCCGCGGTGATCGGGCGCTGCTTGGCGCTGATGATGCCGGCGGTGACGGTGTTGGCGAGGTCGAAGGGGGCGCCTATGGCCACGACGGGGTCGCCGACGCGCACGTCGTCGGAGTTGCCGAGGGTGAGCGGCTTGAGGTCGCTCACGCCGTCGACCTTGACGACGGCGAGGTCGTAGCCGCTGTCCCGGCCCACGACCCGGCCGGTGGCGGTGGAGCCGCCGCTGAACGTGACGGAGATCTCGCCGTCCGCGCCGCCCGCCTCGACGACGTGGTTGTTCGTCAGGAGATGGCCCCGGCGGTCCAGTACGAAGCCGGTGCCGGTGCCTTCCTCGCCGCCGCCGCGCACGTGCAGCGTGACGACGCCGGGCAGCGCGGTCCGGGCGATGCCCGCCACGCTGTCCGGGGCGCGGCCGGTCTGCTCGCCGGAGACCTGCGGCAGCCGCACGTCACCGACGCCGCCGTCGCGCTCGATGTACGCGCCGACGACGCCGCCCGCGCCGCCCGCCACCAGGGCCAGCACGACGGCGCCCACGACGATCCGCCCGCGCCCACGCCTGCGCCCCTTCTCCGGCGCCGGCGCGCCCGCACCGGGCGGCACGGCCCAGGGGTCGTACCGCTCCCAGGGACCGCC